>CAZXNX010000316.1:0-3546 GCA_964642225.1 uncultured Solirubrobacteraceae bacterium
CGATCGTTTGCGCCAACGATTATATGGCGTTCGGCGTGCTGCGGGCGCTGCGGGTGCGACCGGCCCGACGGGGGACACCGGTCCTGTCGGCCCGGCCGGCCCCACCGGCAACACGGGCCCGATCGGCCCGATCGGCCCCATCGGCCCGGTGGGTCCCGTCGGCCCCGATGGCCCGACCGGCCCGACGGGCCCCGACGGTCCCACAGGGCCCACCGGCCCGGACGGCCCCACCGGCCCCGCGGGCGGCACGATGCTCATGGGCGGCGGCCCGGTGACGGTCAGCAGCGCGCTCGGCGGCCTTCCGCTGGCCACCACGCTCCTCCCGGTCAACGGGCAGTTCGCCTCCGGGAACACGACCTCCTACCCGCCGTCCAGCCTCGACCCGGCGGTCGCCGCGGTCGCCCAGATCGTGCCGACGGACATCACGATCACCGGCTTCCGCATGGCCTACACGAACCTCGTGACGGCGTTCACGCTGAGCACCCCGATATTCGAGGTCACGCTCTACGAAGGCCCGCCCGGCGGGCCCTACATCCAGACGCCCGTCGGCTGCACGCTGTTCGGCACGTCGCCGATGCCGCTCGGCTACACGACGACGTGCACCGGCACCGCGTCGCTCGCGGTCGCGGCCGGCAGCATGCTCTACGTGGGTGTGACGTCGACGACGAACGAGTCCACGACGTTCTCGGGCCAGGTCGCGACGGGCATCACGACAAGCTGAGACGCCGGAGTGCGCGCCCGCCCCGCGCGCTCTAGACTTCCGCTCGTCGCGGTGGGCGTAGCTCAGTTGGTAGAGCTCCTGGTTGTGGTCCAGGCGGTCGGGGGTTCGAGTCCCCTCGCTCACCCTTTCGAAGGCCCTGCGTGTGCGGGGCCTTCGTCGTTTGGGGTGGGTCAGCGGGCCAGGGTGAACGACGTCGTCGCGGCGACCGGCTTGGCCTTGCCGGAGGGGTCGAAGGTGCCCTTGGCCGTGATCTTCACCTTCTTGGAGGACTTCAGCAGCGCGCGGCCCTTCTTCGTCAGCGCGATGTTGATCTTCGTCTTGCCCGCCTTCTTGACGGTCTTGGTCCCCGACGCGACGATCACCGGCTTGGCGGCGCTGGTCTTCGCGCCCTTGGGCACCAGGTACCAGACGACGCGGAGCTTGCCGGCGGTCTTGATGGTCACCGTTGGCGAGTAGGCCCCTGCCTTGAGGATTGCGCCGATCTTGGCCGCCTTCCCCGTGGGAACCACGCCTGAGGGCAATGCTCCCGCACCGCCGGGAACGAGGGTGGTGACCTCGACGCTCTGCGGGGCGCTCTTCGGGGCGGAGTCGACCTGGCTGCCGTTCGGAAGCAGACACGCATGGAAGAACTCGGGCTGGAAGACCAGGACGTACTTCTTTGTCACCGCCTGCTTCCGGGCGTCCAGTCCGTCGTCAAACGAGAAGGCATCGCTCAGCTTGATGTCGGCGACGCCCGCGGCGGGAACGTCGACCTTGCCCGACAGGTTGAGGCCGGACGTGTCGTCGGGACCCAGGCCGCGACCGTAGTAGGACACCGTGATCGTCCCCGGTCCCGGCAACCGCACCTTAAGGTCGGCGATGACGTCGACCACCCCCCTGATGGCCGGGCTCAGGACGGGCGGCCCCACGATCGTGAACGTGCTGTCCGGGCAGGCGGGCGGAGGACTGCCGTCCGCCACGGTGACCGGATCGACCGACGCGGCCGCCCTGGTCTGGCCCTGGTAGTCCACGTACCCGCACACGCGGTAGCGACCCGGCTTGAAGAATGCGATCTTGAGCTGGACGGAGAAGTCGCCGGGAGCGAGGGTGGTGCTGCCCGGCTGCTGGACGGCATCGCCCCGCACCTGCTCCTCACTCGACGTGGGTGCGCACGCCGGGCCGGCTGCCGTGCTCAGGTCCTCCGTGAAGACCCTGACCGACGCGCCATTGACCGAATCAGCGTCGACGGTCCCCGACGCGCTCATCGGGGTGCCGGCCGGGCCGACCGTGGTCTTCGCGTTCACCACGGACAGCGACAGCGTGGCGGCCGCAGCGGAGCCGGCGCCCAGGGAACCGGCGACCCCGAGAGCGCACGCGAACAGCGCGAGGGTGAGACGTGCGGAGCGGAGCAAAGCGAGACCTCTCTCAAAGCGATGGCGTCAGTGCCCCGCGCTCCTCGGCAGCGACAGCCCGACAGGCGACGCTCCGGCGAGCGTAGGGGAACCGCACGGCAGCCGAGGAATCGCGGGTGAAGTTGGCGCGGCCGAGGGGCGGCTGACGGCTTGTTCAGGACCGGGTTCGTGTACGTTCGGTCTCTCGCTCTGTCTTCATGTCGCTGGGCGAATCCGCTTCCCATCAAAGGATCGTCCGTGCGACATTTTCTCCTGCTCATCGTCGTGATGACCCTGAGCTGTGCCTCGGTGGCCGTGGCACAGCCGGGTGGTCCATCTCCTGACGACACCGACGGCGACGGTGTGCCGAACACCATCGACAAGTGCCCCACGGCAGGCCGCGAGTATGTGTCGATCGAGGCCGATGGCTGCCCGCCCTTCCGCGCCGGCATCAACACGGTGGACCCCGAACTCAAGTCGCTGGCGAAGGATCCGAAGGACCAAGGTCAGGCGCAGTGCTACTTCACGCGGGGCGACGCGTGCAGCTTCACGGCGACGCTGACCCTGAGCGCATCGTCGGCGAAGAAGCTGAAGCTGAAGCACCGCAAGATCGGCGACATCAAGCTCGATGCCACCACGGAGAAGAAGACGTACGGGCTCGTCTACGGGAACTTCGGGTGGGACCTGTCGAGCGCGGTGCAGAAGGCACTGAAGAAGGCCCTGAAGAATGAAGACCGCGTGACCCTGACCCTCGCCGGAACGTACACGCGCGGCAAAGAAAAGCCGGTGGCGTTCGTGTCCAAGACGTTCACCTCGGAGGAGGACCCCAGGCACGCCCAGGCGAACATCGCCGCGAAGCCGACCCCCGACGGCCCGGTAGACGACGGGTAGCGCGAACGCCGGCCTTCGTCGTTCCGGGGGCATGACGAAGGTTTCTGGCGCATGGGTTCACGTGTCCTGGCACAGTGCGCACATCGTTCTGGGACGCCGTGACCCGAGGAGCACCATGCGTCGACTGCCGCTCGCCCTGGCCACGCTGGGCTTTTCGATGGTTCTTGCACCGCTGCCGTTCGCCGGCCCGGCGTCGGCGGCCACCGCCCAGGCGGCGACGTCGCGCGTGATCATCTCGCCCGAGCCCGGGCGGATCGTGCGCTCGCATCTCCTGCGCGTGACAGTGGCCGCTGCAAGCCACCCGAATGCGATCCGGGCGACGCTGAACGGGGTGCGGGTCGACGACCAGTTCGGTGCGCGCCGGGCGGGCGTGCGGTCGATGTCCGCGTCGGTCAGCGACGGGCTCCGACGGGGGCGGAACGTGCTGCGCGTGACGACCCGCCGCCGCGGTGGCACGAGCCGCACCGCGACGGTGCGGTTCACCGTCCGGACGGCCGGGCCGCTCGTCGGGGCCGGCCAGAACCGGCGCGTCGCCGTCGGCACCCCGGTGCGGCTCGCCGGCGT
>CAZXNX010000317.1:0-1691 GCA_964642225.1 uncultured Solirubrobacteraceae bacterium
AGGTGCTGCTCGTCTCGGCCAACCCCGATCCCGGCGTCGACCTGCTCTCCGCCGCGGCCGTCGGCGACGCCATGGCCGTCGGGCGCGAGCGGGCCACCGCCGACCTGCCGGCGGTCCGGGCGCTCTGGGGCTGAGTGGGCGTGCGCGGGCTCGTCGCCGGCGCTACGCTCGGGCCCATGCGTCGATCGATGGTCCTGCTGGGCGTGTGCGCGGGGATGCTGACGGCCGGTGCCCCGGCGGCGCAGGCCCGGAAGCACAAGGTCGTCACCTGCAGCGTCAAGGGCGGCACGACCGTCGCCCACCACGGCGGGCAGCGCCTCATCACCAAGGATGGGCCCGACGACTCCCTGTACGGCCCGGCGACCAAGATCTACGCCTGCCGGCAGGCGCACCGTCCCGCCGTCCTGCTCGACGAGACCGAGGAGGGCACGTCGATCTCCATCTCGGGGGTGCGCTTCACCCGGTGGTACGTCGTGTACGCCGCATCCGGCTCCTCGTCGGAGTGCACCAAGTACCAACCGGACGCGCCCGAGTGCTTCTTCTCCTACGTCGCCTCCTACGACCTGCGCACCGGCAAACTCCGGGCGATCACCAAGGGCGACGCCGCGTCCCCGGTGCTGTCGACGAAGGGGTGGTTCGCGTGGGTCACCGCGCCGGACCCGCTCGGCTCTCGCTCGGTGATCGGCGTCGACGGCGGGGGCTCGCACACGCTGGACCAGGGCGGGATCAACGCCGCCTCGCTGGGGTTCTCGGGCGCCCGCCTCGGGTGGAAGCGCACCGACGGCACCGCGCAGTCGGCCACGCTGGGCTGAGTCGCCCGGCCGGCAGGGTGGTCGGCCGGCGCCCTGAGGGCCGTACCATCGGGTGGTGGCCCGTGGTGAACCCGTCAACCTGATCGCCCCGCCCGACGCCCCGCCGGCGTCGAGCACGGACCTGCGCCGGGTCACGCGGCTGTTCCGCCCGTACCGCGGGCGGTTGACCGCGGTCCTGGCCCTCATCGTCCTGGGCGCCGGCCTGAGCATGATCTCGCCGTTCCTGCTGCGCGGGATCCTCGACACCGCCATCCCGGACAAGGACACCACCCTCCTCACCGAGCTGGTCGCCGGGATGATCGCCATCGCCATCGCGGTGGGCGCCATCGGCGTCGGCCAGACGTGGATCTCCAACGTCGTCGGCCAGCGCGTCATGCACGACCTGCGCGTGACGGTCTACGGCCACCTGCAGCGCATGTCGCTGGCCTTCTTCACGCGCACGCGCACGGGCGAGGTGCAGAGCCGGATCGCCAACGACATCGGCGGCGTGCAGAACGTCGTCACCACCACCGCCACCTCGATCGTCTCCAGCATCACCACGGTGCTGGCCACCGCCGTGGCCCTCATCCTGCTCGACTGGCGCCTGGCCCTGTTCTCCTTCGCGCTGCTGCCCTTCTTCGTGTGGCTCACGCGCCGGGTCGGGGTGGAGCGGCGCAAGATCACCGCGATCCAGCAGGGGCGCATGGCCGACATGACCTCGCTGGTGGAGGAGTCGCTCTCCGTCTCGGGGATCCTGCTGGGCAAGACGATGGGCCGCTCGGGCGAGCTGGTCGACCGCTTCACCCGCGAGTCCGACGAGCTGGCCGGGTTCGAGGTCCGCTCCCGCATGGCGGGCCGCTGGCGGATGGCCACCGTGCAGATCGCCTTCGCCGTGATGCC
>CAZXNX010000317.1:1791-3535 GCA_964642225.1 uncultured Solirubrobacteraceae bacterium
CCGCCCGGCACCCGCACCGCGATCGTGGGGGAGACCGGCTCGGGCAAGACGACGCTCGGGTACATGGTCGCCCGCCTCTACGACACCGACACGGGCACCGTCAGCATCGACGGGATCGATGTGCGCGACCTGGCCTTCGAGGACCTCGCCGCCACCGTGGGCATCGTCGCCCAGGAGACCTATCTCTTCCACGCCACGGTCCGCGAGAACCTGCGCTTCGCCCACCCGCAGGCCACCGACGCGGAGGTGGAGGACGCGGCCCGCGCCGCCCGCATCCACGACCTCCTGGCCGGCCTGCCCGACGGCTACGACACCGTGGTCGGCGAGCGTGGCTACCGCTTCTCCGGCGGCGAGAAGCAGCGCATCGCCATCGCCCGCACGGTGCTGCGCAACCCGCCCGTGCTGATCCTCGACGAGGCCACGTCGGCGCTGGACACCCAGACCGAGCGCCAGGTGCAGGACGCCCTGGACTCCCTCAGCGAGGGGCGCACCACCATCGCCATCGCCCACCGCCTGTCGACCGTCCGCGACGCCGACCAGATCATCGTGCTCGACCGCGGCGAGGTGGTCGAGCGCGGCACCCACGACGAGCTCGTCAATGCCGCGGGACGCTACGCCGAGCTCGTCGCCGAGAGCGGCGACGCGCTGCACGCCTGAGCGCCGGTTCCGCCGCGGCGCGCTCTAGCGTCAGCCGCGTGGAGGTGTCCCCCGAGCCGTCCGCGCCCCCCGGCGCCCCGGCCGTGCCGGCCCGGCTGCAGTTCGCCGCCGGGGTCTCCTGGCGGGCGCTGGTGGTGCTGGCCCTCGTGGCCGTCCTGCTCTTCGTCTTCTGGCACCTGCGCGCCGTCGCGGTGCCGCTGTTCGTCGCGCTGCTGTTCTCCACGCTGCTCCTGCCGCTGACCAACCGCCTCGTGGCGCTGCGCGTCCCCCGCGCGCTCGCCGTGCTCATCGCGATCCTCGTGTTCATCGGGGCGCTGGCGCTCACCGTCACGCTGATCGTCGGCTCGATCGTCGGCGAGGCCGGGCAGATCGCCGACCTCGTCAGCACCGGCGTGGCCAAGGTCAGCGGCTGGGCCCGCGACCACAACGGGCCGCTGAGCTTCGACCGCGGCGAGGTGCGCAAGGTGCTGAGCGGGCTGGGCCCCGACCTGCAGCACCTGGGCGGCGGCCTGCTGGCCAAGGCCGCGGCCGAGACGTCGGCGGCGCTGACCGTGGTGGTCGGGTTCGTGATGTCGATCGCCTTCCTCGTCTACCTGCTGGCCGATGCCCCGGGGCTGCGGCGCTGGGTGGTCGCACAGGCATCCGACGAGCACCGGCCCGTCGTCGAGCGCACGCTGGACCAGGGGTGGGCGACCCTCTCCGGCTACGTGCGCGGCACGATCGTCGTGGCCGTGTTCGACACGGTCTTCATCGGCATCGCCGTGTACGCGCTCGGCCTGCCGATCCCCGGCACCCTGCTGGCCCTCACCTTCTTCGCGGCGTTCATCCCCATCGTCGGGGCGTGGGTGGCCGGGCTCATCGTGATCCTCGTCGCGCTGGCCGACCACGGCCTCGACGCGGCGCTGGTGATGGTCGGGGTGCAGGTCGCGGTGCACGGCGTGGAGAGCGTGTGGGTCGCGCCCGTGACCTACCGCCACACGGTGCGCCTGCATCCGATCGCCACGCTCGCGGCGGTGACGGCCGGCGCCGCGCTCATGGGCGTGCTCGGCGCGCTGATCGCCGTGCCCGTCGTCGCCTTCCTGTGGGT
>CAZXNX010000318.1:0-208 GCA_964642225.1 uncultured Solirubrobacteraceae bacterium
CCGCGATCCTGCCCGCAACGCAACCCGACAGCCGCACGCTAACGGTGCGGATCGAATTGCCCAACCCCGGCGGGCGGCTGCGGCCGGGGATGTTCGCGCGCGTGATGCTCGGCAGTGCCGCGCAATTCGCGCTGACCGTCCCATCCGAAGCGGTGATCCGCACCGGGACGCGCACCCTTGCGATGGTCGCGGGCGAGCACGGCAGCTA
>CAZXNX010000318.1:218-1534 GCA_964642225.1 uncultured Solirubrobacteraceae bacterium
CGCGGCGGCGCAGGTCTACGTCGATGACCAGCCCGTCGGTCGCGAGGCGGGCGGACGCACGGTGATCGAGGCGGGGCTCGCCGAAGGCGAGCAGGTCGTCGCCTCGGGACAATTCCTGCTCGATTCCGAAGCCAGTTTGCGCGGGCTCGATGTGCGGCCGATCGCATCGACGCCGCCGGCGGCCGCAGCACTGCCCGTGACGCACGCGCGCGTCGAAGCAGTCGACGACACCAGCGTGACGCTGTCGCACGACGCGATCCCCGCGCTGGCGTGGCCGGCAATGACGATGGCGTTCAAGCTCGCGTCGCCCGGTCAGGGCAAGGGACTGCACCCCGGCGACGAGGTGATGTTCAGCTTCGACCAGAAACCCGACGGCCCGGTGATCCATGCGATCACCCCGATGGGCGCTGCCAAGTGATCGCCGCGATCATCCGTGGTGCGGTGCGCAACCGTGCGCTGGTGCTGCTCGCCGCTGTACTGCTGATCGCGGTCGGCGCCTGGGCGGTGCGGACGACGCCGGTCGACGCGCTGCCCGATCTCAGCGATGTCCAGGTGATCATCCGCACCAGCTATCCGGGGCAGGCGCCGCAGATCGTCGAGAACCAGGTGACCTATCCGTTGACCACGACGATGCTGTCGGTCCCCGGCGCGCGCGTCGTGCGCGGCTATTCGTTCGTCGGCGACAGCTTTGTCTATGTGCTGTTCGACGAAGGCACCGATCTCTACTGGGCGCGGTCGCGCGTGCTCGAATATCTGTCGCAGGTGCAAGGGCGGCTGCCTGCCGGCACGCGCACGTCGCTCGGCCCCGATGCAACGGGCGTTGGCTGGATCTACGAATATGCGCTGGTCGACCGCAGCGGCCGTCACGATCTCGCCGAACTGCGGTCGCTGCAGGACTGGTTCCTGCGCACCGAGCTCAAAAGCGTCCCCGGTGTCGCCGAAGTCGCGAGCATCGGCGGGATGGTGCGCCAGTACCAGATCGTGCTCGATCCCGCGAAAATGGTCGCCTATGGCGTCACCCAGGCGCAGATCGGCGACGCAGTGCGCGCGGGCAACAGCGAGGCGGGCGGCGCGGTCGTCGAACTCGCCGAGGCAGAATACATCGTCCGGGCCAGCGGCTATCTCAAGACGCTCGACGATTTCCGCAGCATACCCGTCAAGGTCGCGGGCGGCGTGCCAATCACGCTGAACGATATCGCCACTGTCCAGGTCGGCCCCGAAATGCGCCGCGGCATTGCCGAGCTCGACGGCCAGGGCGAAGTCGCCGGCGGCGTCGTCATCCTGCGGTCGGGCGCGAACGCCCGCTCGGTCATCGC
>CAZXNX010000318.1:1634-3528 GCA_964642225.1 uncultured Solirubrobacteraceae bacterium
ATCATGTCGCTCGGCGGGATCGCGATCGCGATCGGCGCGATGGTCGATGCCGCGGTGGTGATGATCGAAAACGCGCACAAGCATCTCGAACGCTGGGAGCATGCGCATCCGGGGCAGACGCTCGCGGGAAGCGCGCGCTGGGCGGTGATCACCGAAGCTGCCGCCGAAGTCGGCCCGGCGCTGTTCCTCAGCCTGTTGATCATCACCTTCTCGTTCATTCCGGTGTTCACGCTGGAAGGCCAGGAGGGCCGGCTGTTCGCGCCGCTGGCCTTTGACGTGACCCCCTGATTTTCCTCCACGATCGATTAGAGTCTGGCCCCAGAGAGAGGACGGACGATGAAGCGAACGAGGTTTACGGAAGAGCAGATAATTGGCGTGCTTAAGGAGGCCGAGGCGGGCGCGAAGACGTCAGATCTGGCCCGGCGGCATGGCGTGTCGGAAGCTACCATCTACAACTGGAATGCCAAGTACGGCGGGCTTGAGGTCTCGGAGGCCAAGCGGCTGCGATCGCTGGAGGAGGAGAACGCGAAGCTGAAGCGGCTGCTGGCTGACACGATGTTGGACAATGTGGCGCTAAAGGACCTTCTGGCAAAAAAATGGTAGCGCCTGCCGCTAAGCGGGAAGCGGTTGCCCATCTTCAGGCCTGCCTGGGGATGAGCGAGCGGCGGGCGTGCCGGGTAGTTGGGGCTGATCGAAAGAGCGTTCGCTATCGCTCAACACGACCGGACGATGCCGATCTGCGGGAACGGCTGCGCGCGCTGGCGGCTGAGCGCCGCCGGTTCGGCTATCGCCGGCTGCACATCCTGCTGCGGCGCGACGGCGTGCTGGTGAACCGCAAGAAGACCCAGCGCCTCTACACCGAGGAAGGGCTGACAGTGCGCAAGCGGCGGGCACGCCGACGGGCTGTAGGTGCCCGGGCAGCTCCACCGGTGCTGGCCCTGCCCAACCAGCGCTGGAGCCTGGACTTCGTGCACGACCAGATGGCGTCTGGCCGACGGTTCCGCGTGCTGAACATCGTCGATGACGTGACGCGCGAGTGCCTGGCTGCCGTGCCCGACACCTCGATCTCCGGCCGCCGGGTGGTGCGGGAACTGACCGACCTGATCAGGCAGCGTGGCAAGCCGGGCATGATCGTGAGCGACAACGGCACCGAGTTGACCTGCAATGCCGTGCTGGCTTGGTGCAGCGAGGCCATGATCAACTGGCATTACATCGCACCCGGAAAGCCGATGCAGAACGGCTATGCGGAGTCGTTCAACGGTCGCATGCGGGATGAGCTGCTCAACGAAACCCTGTTCATGAGCCTCGATCATGCGCGGGTCACCATCGCTGCCTGGGCCAAGGACTACAACGAGGAGCGGCCGCACTCAGCCCTTGGATACGAGACCCCAGCGGCATTCGCCGCAGAACTGAATAAGCAATGGCCTGTTCCGCTCCGCCCTGCGGGCTCCGCTCCACAGGCCATTGCTTCACCCGCGCTCATGCGCAACAACCACGGCCCGGCTCTAATCCCCGCTGGATGAAATCAGGGGGTCACGTCACCTGGATCACATCCTAGTCGCCAAGGGAATCCTGGTTGTGGGTCCTGACCCTACACCAGCCAGGTGTTGGTGGTCGCGATAAGCAGAATTCCGCCAAGCAATCCGCGATAGATGACAAATGGCCACACGGAGAAGCGCTCGAGGACTCGCATTAGAGCCCAGATCGCCGCGAATGCTGAAGCAGACGCAACAACAAGGCCAAGCGCTAAAACGGACCAGCCATGCATATCGAGGCGGACTTTGTGCAGCTCCCACAATTCCTTCAGCCCGGCGAGAGCGATAGCCGGGATGCCCAACAGGAATGAAAAGCGCGCAGCTTCTTCACGCTTAAATCCGAGTGCGAGCGCAGCGGT
>CAZXNX010000319.1:0-3527 GCA_964642225.1 uncultured Solirubrobacteraceae bacterium
ACCAGAATCCGGGACGACCCGTGCGACCTTCTCTCGTGCGATCGCGTCGATGCACACACTGCGGTTGTGCTCGGCCTGGCGTCGATGATCCTCGGGGAGGTCGTCCCGGCCCAGGAGCACGGAGCACGCCGCCCGCGCCGCCGCCAGGTCACCGAGCCAGTACGCGGTGATCGACCGCTCGAAGAGCATTCCCCAGTCGTAGACCCACGATGCGACGAACAGGTCGTCCGGTGGGGCCGGCGCGCCAAGACCCCGCCGGGCGAAGAGGTCGGCCGTCTCGTACTCGCCCCGCACCCGCAGGTTCGCCGACAGCGCCTGCACCGGCTCCATGCGCTGCGGCCGCAATTCCCAGGCCGCGATCAGTGAGGACATGGCGCGTGGCCAGTCGTCATCGACCAGGAGCAGCCCGGCCTGGAAGCGGGCGTAGAACGTCTCCTCGTCCCAGCCGTCGAGCCCGGCACGGTGCTCGTAGAGCGCGACGGCCCGCTCGCGGTGGCCCAGATCCCGGTGGGTCTGCGCCAGGTAGAAGGCGGTGCGGGCGTCGCCGGGATCCTCCGCATGCAGGCGCTCCAGGATCTCCAGGTCGCGCCGCAGCCTCGGCTTGGGCTCGTCCAGCTCGGGCGGCCGGTGCACCCAGGCGATCGCGTCATCCGGGATCGGCTCCACGGGCCCCGTGACGTCCAGGGCCTCGTGGACGGCCCCGTGCCAGCGCCCCCGGCCGCGGCGCACGAGCCGCACCAGGCGGGAGAACTCGGTCGGCGCGTAGTCGTACCGGGCCGACAGGCCCGCCACCTCCGGGGGCGCCGCCGCCACCGCGGCCCGCAACAGGGCCGCGCCCCGCACCACGTCGTCGCAGTCCGCCCACGCGCACCAGTCGGTGCCGAGCGCGTCCAGCGCCACCTGCCGTGCCGCCCCGAAATCGTCCACCCAGGCGAAGGACGCCACGCGGCAGGCCGTGTCCTCCTGGGTGGCCGCCCACGCCTGGAAGCGGGCGACCGTCTCGTCGACGGACCCGGTGTCGACGAGCACCACCTCGTCGAAGGCTCCGGCGCACGAGTCCAGCAGGCGGGGGAGCGTCCGCTCCTCGTCCCGGGCGATCACGGCGAGGCCCACCGTCGCGTGCGTCACGCTGCCGACGCTATCAACGGGGGCCAGGAGGCCCGGTAGGGTCGGCCCGTGACCCGGACCCCGATCGCGGCCGCAGTGACGCTGGTTCTTGCCGCCGCCACCGCCATCGGCTGCGGCGACGACACGCAGCAACCCGCCCCGGTCATCCTCGACACCAAGCGGGTGGAGCGCGCCATCGAGCAGAGCATCCTCACCGAGCGGAAGGTCACGGCGGACGTGGACTGCCCGGCCGGCGTGCGCCAGGCCAAGGGCCTCACCTTCCGCTGCGTGGCGACCACTCGCGGGGGCGTCACGGCCGCCTTCGTCGTCCACCAGAAGGACGACAAGGGGAACGTGACGTACGCGGCGCCCTGAGCGCGCCGGCGCCGGGCAGCGCCCGTCTGTCGATTTCGCCTCCTCCCGTTCGTCTCATCCACGATCATCACCCCAAAGGAGGAAGCGATGAAGTACATGCTGCTCATTCACCAGGGCACCACCCCGCTGCCGGGGACCGAGGCCTGGGACGCCCTATCCCCGGCGGAGCAGGGCGCGGTCTACAGCGCCTACCAGGCGCTCAACGAGACGCCGGGCTTCACCTCCGGCGTGCAGATGCAGGGCCCCGACGCCGCGACGACCGTCCGCGTCCAGGACGGCCGCACCCTCACCACCGACGGCCCCTTCGTGGAGATCAAGGAGGCGATCGGCGGCTACTGCTTCTTCGAGGCCGACGACCTCGATGCGGCGATCGAGATCGCCGCGCGCATCCCGGCGGCGAGCATGGGCGGCGCCGTCGAGATCCGGCCGATCGTGGAGCGATAGCGATTCTCGAGGAGGTCTTCCGCGAGCAGTGGGGCCGTGTCCTGGCCGTCCTGATCGGGTTCCTCGGCGACTTCGACCTCGCCGAGGAGTCCGCGCAGGAGGCGTTCGCGGTCGCCGCGGAGCGATGGCCGCGCGACGGGGTCCCGGACCACCCGGGGGCCTGGCTGGTGGCCACGGCGCGCAACAAGGCGCTGGACCGGATCCGCCGTGACCGCACGCTCGCCGCCAAGACCCGGCTGCTGGCGGCCGACCGCCCGCCTGAGGACCCGATGGACGCCACCACCCCGATCCCCGACGAGCGCCTGGAGCTCATCTTCACCTGCTGCCATCCGGCGCTGGCGACCGACGCGCAGGTGGCGCTCACCCTGCAGACCCTCGGCGGCCTGCGCACCCCCGAGATCGCCCGGGCGTTCCTCGTCCCGGAGCCGACCATGGCCCAGCGGCTGGTGCGGGCCAAGCGCAAGATCCGCCAGGCCGGCATCCCGTTCCGCGTGCCGGCCGACCATCTGCTGCCCGATCGGCTCGACGCCGTGCTGGCCGTGGTCTATCTCATCTTCAACGAGGGGTACTCGGCGCCGCCCTCCCGCGGGGAGCTGGCGGGGGAAGGGCTGTGGCTGGGCCGGGCGCTCGCCGAGCTGATGCCCGACGAGCCTCAGGTCCACGGCCTGCTGGCCTTGATGCTCCTGCTCCAGGCGCGGGCCCCGGCGCGGGTGCGCGACGGCGAGCTCGTCCTGCTCGCCGCCCAGGACCCGGCGCGCTGGGACGCCGGCCTGCTCGCCGCCGGCCGGGCGTCGCTGGACCGTGCGCTGGCGCTGCGGGGCGCGGGGTCCTACGTCATCCAGGCGGCGATCGCCGCCCTGCACGCCGAGGAGCCGCGGGACTGGCCGCAGATCGCGGCGCTCTACGGCGAGCTCGGCCGGGTCACCGGCTCGCCGGTCGTGGAGCTGAACCGGGCGGTGGCGGTGGCCGAGGTGGACGGGCCGGCGGCGGCGCTGGCGCTCGTCGACGAGCTGGACCTGGACGGCTACCGCTACCTGCACGCCACGCGGGCGGAACTGCTGCGCCGCCTCGGGGAACGGGGGGCGGCGGCGGCCGCGCTGCGCCGCGCGCTGGAGCTGACCCACGACGACGCAGAGGAGCGCCTGCTGCGCCGTCGGCTGGCCGAGGTCGAGGCCGAGGGCGACTAGGCGCGCGGGGGCACGAGGACGCCGGAGCGGATCAGCGCCCGGCGGACCCGGGCGAACCTGCGGTTGGGACGGAACTCGGTGGAAGGCATGAGTCCACTATGGGCCAAGTGGCGCTCGACATGTAGAGCCAATCCCGCCATCATGGCCCCATGCCCGCGAGCGCACCCGCCCCCGACCTCGTCCACCTGCTCGGCGATGGCTGGCGCCGTCCCGGCGCCGCCGCCGAGGGGCTCGCGGACGCCCTGCGCGAGCTCGTCGTCGACGGGCGGGTGCCGACGCGCACCCGTGTGCCGAGCGAGCGGGCGCTGGCGCCGCGGCTGGGCGTCAGCCGCGGGACGGTGTCGCGCGCCTACGACGCGCTGCGCGGCGACGGATACCTCACCAGCGCGCGCGGCGCCGGCAGCTGGCTGACCC
>CAZXNX010000320.1:0-3524 GCA_964642225.1 uncultured Solirubrobacteraceae bacterium
GCCTCGGCGAGCTCGGCCACGAGCTGGGCCTGGGCCGCCTCCAGCCGCACGCGCTCGGCGAGCGCGGCCTCGCGGTGCAGGACGAGGTCGTGCTCGGCGGCCTGCCGGGCCTCCTGCTCCTGCGCCAGGCGGCGCTCGAAGTCGCCGGCGGCCTCGGTCAGGCGGCCGCGCAGGTCCGCGACGGTGCGCTCCACGCCGCCGAGCTGCTGCTGGAAGGCCTCGTGCTGCTGGGCCAGCGCGGTGTCGCGCTCGGCCACCGTGTCGGCCACGAGCTGCGTGAGCCGGGCGCGGTCCTGCTGCTCGTGGGAGACCTGCTCCTGGAGCGCCCCGGCCGCGGCCCGGGCGGTGGACAGCGCCTCCTCGGTGGCGGCCAGCGCCCCGGCGGTGGTGGTGAGGGTGCCCTGGGTCCGGGCCAGCGCCTCCTGGGCCTCGGCCAGCGCCGCGCCCTGGCTCGTCGTCTCGGCGAGCACGGCCTGCAGCTGGGCGCGGACGGTGGCGACCTCCTCCCGGGCCAGGGCCAGGGCGCCATCGCGCTCCACGAGCTCCGCGCGGGCGGCCTGCAGCTCGGCGGCGGCCTCGTCACGCTCGCGCTCCAGCCCGTCCAGGTCGATGCGCAGGCGCCGCGCGGTGGCGGCCACCTCGGTCAGGGTCTCCTCGGTGGCGGCGCGGCGCTGGGCGTCCTGGGCGACGCCGTCGCGCACGCCGGCCACCTCGCGCCCGAGGGCGCGCAGCTGGCCGAGCACGGCGTCGTGGATCTCCGCGCGACGGTCGAGCTCGTGCTCGAGCAGGACGATCTGGGCCTCGGCCCGCTCGCGCTCGGCCTCCAGCTCGGCCTGGGCGTTCGCCCGGCGGCGCTCCTCCTGGGCCAGGCCGGCGACGAGGCCCGAGGCCTGCGCCCGCAGCTCGGCGATCTCGGCGGCCAGGCTGTCGCGGCGCTCGTCGAGCTCCTGCAGCTGCTGCGCGGCGCGCTGCTCGGCATCGCGCTGCAGCTCCTGACGGGCCACGCGCTCGGCGTCGATGTCGCGGCGGGTCGTCTCCAGCTCCTCGCGGGTGCGGGCGAGCTCGGCGCTCAGCTCGGCCGCCCAGGTCTCGGCGGCGCCCACGCGCCCGCGCAGGTCGGAGATCTCCTGCTCGGCGGCGCGGCGGTCGGCGTCGCCCTCCACCTCGACCTCGTGGCGGCGGCGGCGCTCGGACTCCTCCTGCTGCTGGAGGGCGACGAGCGCGCGCTCGCGCTTGGCCAGGCGCCCGAGCAGGTCGTCGCGCTCGCGGGCCGCGTCGGCCAGCTCGCGCTCGAGCTCCCCGGCTCGCTGCTGCAGCTGGTCGGCGAGCTCCTCGGCGGCGCGCACGCGGTCGGCGAGGGACTCCTCGGCCATCTCCGCGCGACGGGCGCGGCGCTCGGCCAGGACCGCGGGATCGACGACGGTGCCGTCGTGCTCCTCGGGGTCGTCTGATTGCGTCAGCTCTCGCACGGTGGCCGAGCCTAGGCGCCGAACCGGACGCCAACCGGTCGCGCGGGGGTTCCTCCCCGCACGTTGCGGCGTTCGGTCAGCCCTGGCGGGCGCGCTCGTACTCGGACACGAGGATGAGCAGCAGCAGGCCGCCCACCGTCGCGCCGGCGAGAACGGTCATCGCCTTCTCCCGCTCGCGGGCCAGCCGCTTGCGCAGGAGGAACCGGCCGATGCGGGTGCCGACGACCAGGCCGACCTGGCGCTTGCGGACCTCGCGGCGCATCCCGGGCATCGCCATCAGCCTTCGCCTCCCTCGTGCTCCAGGCGCCACGCCAGGCGCGACTGCAGCGACCACAGCTCGATGAAGCCGGGCGATGCGTTCTGGCTGAACAGGCCGCCGGACTGCTCGAAGGAGGCCAGCGAGGCGCTGTAGACGGCGTTGGGCGACTCGCGCGTGACCACGCGGGCGTGGCCCTTGAAGAGCTTGATGCCGATGGTGCCGGTGACGCGCTCGTTGACGCTGTCCATGTAGGCGTCGAGGTTGCGGCGCAGCGGCTCCCACCACAGCCCGGCGTACACGAGGTAGCCCCACTGGCGGTCCAGGTCGGGCTTGAACTGGTTCTGGTGGATCGTGCCGGTGAGGCGCTCGAGCTCGGCGTGCGCGGGCAGGATGATCGCCGCGGCCGGCACCTCGTAGATGTCGCGGACCTTGAGGCCGACGATGCGGTCCTCGATGTGGTCGACGATGCCGACGCCGTGCCGGATGCCGGCCTGCGCGGCGGCGTCGAGCAGCGCGACGATGTCCATCCGCTCGCCGTTCCAGGCGACCGGCACGCCCTTCTCGAAGGTCACGGTGACGGTCTCCGGCTCGTCCGGCGCCAGCTCGGGCCGGGTGACGAGCTGGAACACGTCGTCCTCGGGCGCGGTGGAGAGGTCCTCGATCCACTTGCCCTCGGAGGAGCGGCCCCACAGGTTGTCGTCGATCGAGTACGGCGTCGTCTCGGCGCCGCCCTTGATCGGGATGCCGTGCTCGCGGGCGTAGGCGATCTCCTCCTCGCGGCCCATCATCCAGCTGCGGACCGGGGCGATGACCTTCAGCTCGGGGGCGAGCGTCGCGACGGTGGCGTCGATGCGCACCTGGTCGTTGCCCTTGCCCGTGCAGCCGTGGGCGACGGTGTCGCAGCCGTGGCGGCGCGCGGCCTCGACGGCGAGCTTGGCGATGAGCGGCCGGCCCAGGGCGGTGAAGAGCGGGTAGTTGAGGCCGTAGTTGGAGTTGGCCTTGATCGCCGGGACGACGTACTCGCGGGCGAACTCGTCGCGGGCGTCGATGAGCTCCGCCTCGATGGCGCCGAGCTGCATGGCCTTGCCGCGCACGACGTCGTAGTCCTCGCCCGGCTGGCCCAGGTTGATGGTCAGCGCCACGACCTCGGCGCCGTACTCGTCCTGGATCCACTTGAGCATGACGCTGGTGTCCAGGCCGCCCGAGTAGAGCAGCAGCACGCGGCTGACCTGGTCGGGCTCAGCGAGGTAGCTGGCGGTCTGCTTGGGGGCGTCGAAGGGCTCGGTCATCGCTCGCGATCCTATGACAGCAGGGCGGCCAGGCGACCGACGGCCTCGGCGGCCTCGTCGGGCCCGATGGTGAGGGGCGGCAGCAGGCGCACCGTGGCCGGGCCGGTGGCGTTGAGGACGAGGTGCTGCTCCCGCAGCGCGCGCAGGACGAGGTCGGGGGCGCTGATGCCCGCGGCGGGGTCCAGGTCGAAGGCGAGCATGAGGCCGCGGCCGCGGACCTCGGCCACCCCGGGCAGGTCGGTCAGCGCCGCGCGCAGCCACGCCCCGCGCTCGCGCACGGCGGCCAGCAGCGCCGGATCCTCGACCACGTCGAGCACGGCCAGGGCGGCGGAGCAGGCGATCGGGCCGCCCGCGAAGGTGGAGCCGTGGTCGCCGGGCGCGAAGCCCTCGGCCAGCCGCGGGCCGGTGATGAGCGCGCCGATGGGCAGCCCGCCGCCGAGCGCCTTGGCGGTGGTGAGCAGGTCGGGGACGACCGGGGTCTGCTGGTCGGCCCACAGCGAGCCGGTG
>CAZXNX010000321.1:0-3512 GCA_964642225.1 uncultured Solirubrobacteraceae bacterium
ACCAGCTCGGCGACCATCACCCACGTCGGCTGCTTCTTGGCCAGCACCGACCCGGGGAAGATGGCGAAGCGCGCGTTGCGGGCGCCCAGGTACTCGCGCCGGCTCTGGTCCTTCAGGCCGATGTGGGAGAGCAGCCCGGAGAGCACCGCCTGGTGGATGTGGTCGGGGTCGCCGGGCGCCTGGTTGATCGTCACGCCGGCGCCGCGGGCCGCCTGGCGCAGCTGCGAGGCCAGGTCCTGCCACTCGCGGATGCGCAGGTAGTGCAGGTATTCGCGCTTGCACTGCTTGCGGAACTGGTTGCCCGACAGCTCGCCCTTCTGGGTGCGCAGGTACCGCCACAGGTTGAGGAAGGAGGCGAAGTCCGAGTGCTCGTCGGCGAACCGGGCATGCTGCTCGTCGGCCGCCTGCTGCTTGTCGGCGGGGCGCTCGCGGGGATCCTGGATCGACAGGGCGGCGGCGATCACGATGACCTCGTCGGCGCACGACAGGGTGTCGGCCTCCAGCACCATGCGGCCCATGCGCGGGTCGACGGGGAGCTGGGCCAGCCGGCGGCCCAGCGGCGGGAGGCGCTTGCCCGCGTCGACGGCGCGGTCCAGGGCGCCGAGCTCGTGCAGCAGCGCGATGCCGTCGCGGATCTGGCGGCCGTCGGGCGGGTCCAGGAAGGGGAAGTCCTCGATGTCGCCGAGCCCGAGGGACAGCATCTGCAGGATCACCGAGGCCAGGCTCGTGCGCAGGATCTCCGGCTCGGTGAAGCGGGGCCGCTCGGCGAAGTCGTCCTCGGCGTACAGGCGGATGCAGATGCCGTCGGAGGTGCGTCCGCACCGGCCTGCGCGCTGGTCGGCCGACGCCTGGGAGATCTTCTCGATCGGCAGGCGCTGCACCTTCAGCCGGGCGCTGTAGCGGCTGATGCGCGCCGTGCCGGGGTCGACGACGTAGCGGATGCCGGGCACGGTGAGCGACGTCTCGGCCACGTTCGTGGCCAGCACCACGCGGCGCGACCCCGGGCGCCGGTCGGTCTGGAACACGCGCTGCTGCTCGGCGGTCGACAGGCGCGCGTAGAGCGGCAGGATCTCCACGCCCGTCTTGAAGCGGCCGCGCAGCGCGTCGGTGGTATCGCGGATCTCGCGCTCGCCGCTGAGGAACACGAGGACGTCGCCGGGGTTGCCGGGGTGCTCGCGCAGCAGCTCCTCGACCGCGTCGCCGATCGCGTCGGTCTGGTCGCGGTCGTCGCTCTCGGCCTCCGGGTCGGTGACCGGCTGGTAGCGCAGCTCGACGGGGTAGGTGCGGCCGGAGACCTCGATGATCGGCGCGTCGGAGAAGTGCGCGCTGAACCGCTGGGGGTCGATCGTCGCCGACGTGATGATGAGTTTCAGGTCGGGGCGCTTGGGGAGGATCCGCTTGATGCAGCCCAGGAGGAAGTCGATGTTGAGGCTCCGCTCGTGGGCCTCGTCGACGATGATCGTGTCGTAGCGGCGCAGCAGCGGGTCACGCTGGATCTCGGCGAGGAGCAGGCCGTCCGTGACGAGGCGCACGAGCGTGTCGGGGCCGGACTGGTCGTTGAAGCGCACCGCGTAGCCGACCGCCGCGCCGAGCTTGACGTCCAGCTCGTCGGCGATGCGCTGGGCCACGGTGCGGGCGGCCAGGCGCCGCGGCTGGGTGTGGGCGATCGTGCCGCGCAGCCCGCGGCCCAGCTCCAGGCAGATCTTCGGCAACTGGGTCGTCTTGCCCGAACCGGTCGCGCCGGCGACGACCACCACCTGGTGCTCGCGGATGGCCGCCATGAGGTCGTCGCGGCGGGCGCTGACCGGGAGCTGCGGCGGATAGGTGATCTTCGGGACGAGGGCCCGGCGCCGCGCGATCCGCGCCGCGGCCTTGGTCGTCCGGGTGGGCGCAGGCACCCCTGCAGGGTATGAGGCCCGGCGCGCCGGCCACCGCGCGGCCCGCTGGATAGGGTTCCGCCGGTGAACGCGACCGTACAGCTGGACCGCAACCTGCCCGTCATCGTCGGCGTGGGGGAGGCCGTGCGCCGCCCCGGCGATGGCGGCCCGACCGAGCCGGCGGCCCTCATGGCCGAGGCGGTGCGCGCGGCGCTCGCCGACGCGCAGGTCGGGGAGGGGGCCCTGGCCCGCGTCGGCGTGCTGGGCGGCGTCCCGTCCGCGGCGTGGACGGACGGCGACCCGGCCCGCCGGGTGGCCGAGCTGCTGGGGATCGACGCGGTCGCCACCATGCGCTCGAGCATGCAGGGCGGCAACGGGCCGCAGCTCATGGTCAACGTGCTCGGGCAGCGCATCCAGGCGGGCGAGCTCGACGCGGCGGTCGTGTGCGGCGCCGAGTCGCTCAGCACCCTGGCCGGGTTGCTCAAGCGGGGCGAGGCGCCGGACTGGCCGGCGGCCGACCCGCAGCGGCGGGCCGACGATGTGCTGGAGGAGGATCAGGCCGCCGGCACTCCCGCCGAGGGCGAGGTCGGGCTGATCGCGCCGATCATGGCCTACCCGCTGATCGAGAACGCCCTCCGGGTGGCGTCGGGGGACACGCCCGCCGTGCACCTGCAGCGCATCGCGGGCCTGTGGTCGCGGTTCAGTGAGGTGGCCGTCCAGCAGCCGGCGGCGTGGGCGCCGAAGGCCTACACCGCCGACGAGCTGGCCACCCCGTCGCCGTCCAACCGCCAGGTCACGCTGCCCTACACCAAGCTCCTGAACTCCAACATCCAGGTCGACCAGGGCGCCGCGCTGCTGCTCTGCTCGGCCGGGACGGCACAGGACCTGGGCATCCCCCGCGAGCGGTGGGTCTTCCTGCACGCCGGGGCGCGGGCGACCGACGAGTGGTTCCTCTCCGAGCGCCACGAGCTGCACCGCTCGCCCGCCATCCGTGCCTGCGGCCGCGCCGTGCTGGCCCACGCCGGGATCACCGCCGGCGACCTCGGGCCCATCGACCTGTACTCCTGCTTCCCCGCGGCCGTGCAGCTCGCCGCCGGCGAGCTGGGCCTGCCGATCGACGACCCGGAGCGGCCGCTCACCTGCACGGGTGGCCTGACCTTCTTCGGCGGCCCCGGCAACAACTACGCCACGCACGGGATCGCGGCGGTCGTGCGGCGGCTGCGCGAGGCCGCGCCGGGCACGGTCGGGATGAGCACCGCGCTGGGCTGGTACGCCACCAAGCACGCGATCGGGCTGTACGGCAACGCGCCGCCGCAGGTGTCCTTCGTCGCCTACGACGCCCGCCCCGACCCCGTCCCCGCCCGGTCGGTGGCCGAGCCGGCGGACACCGAGGCCACGGCCGAGACGTGCACGCTGATCTACGACCGCGAGGGGACGCCGACCTACGGGATCCTCTTCGCCCTCCTGGACGACGGGCGCCGCGCGCTGGGCAAGAGCGACGACCCGGCGGTGATGGCCGCGATGGCCACCGACGGCTTCCTCGGCTCCCGTGTGCGCCTGCACGCGGACCGCACCTTCACCCCCGCCTGATCGCGCCCCGACCCGACGAGTGGCGCCTCGCTGCCGGTATGCGGC
>CAZXNX010000322.1:0-3511 GCA_964642225.1 uncultured Solirubrobacteraceae bacterium
GGGCACGACCGCGTCCCCCGCCGGCAGCTCGGCGGCGGGCCCGTCCAGGCGGCAGAGCATGCTCACCGGCACGGCGCCGGCCGGGTCGCCGTCGACGGCGAAGCCCAGGTCGGCCAGGTCCTGGCGCACCCGCAGCGCGAGCGCGGCCGTGCCCTCCGGCTGTGCCGGAAGGACCCGCAGCGCCGCGCAGGTGTCGCTCAGGCGCCGGCGCTCGAGGTCATCCGCGGGCCGCATCGCCGAGCGCGGTGACGTCGATCTCGCCGTCGGCGGGCTCGTGCACGGAGGCCCGGGCCCGCTCCATCGCGGCGCCGACGAAGTCGCGGAACAGCGGGGCGGGGCGCTCGGGGCGCGACTTGAACTCGGGGTGGAACTGCGAGGCCACGTAGAACGGGTGGTCGGCCAGCTCGATGATCTCCACCAGTCGCTCGTCGGGCGAGGTGCCGGAGACGATCAGGCCGGCCGCCTCGAGCTTCTTGCGCAGCGAGATCGACACCTCGTAGCGGTGACGGTGGCGCTCGTAGATGACGTCCTGGCCGTAGATCTCCTGGGCCCGCGTGCCCTGGTGGAGCTTCACCGGGTCGGCGCCCAGGCGCATCGTGCCGCCGAGGTCGGAGACCTCCTTCTGCTCGGGCAGCAGATCGATCACCGGCCACTCGGTCTCGATGTCGAACTCGGTCGAGTTGGCGCCGTCCATGCCGGCCACGTGGCGGGCGAACTCCGACACCGCGATCTGCATGCCCAGGCAGACGCCCAGGTACGGGATGTTGCGCTCGCGGGCCACGCGGGCGGCGCGGATCTTGCCCTCGATGCCGCGGCCACCGAACCCGCCGGGGATGATGATCCCGTCGGCCGCGCCCAATCGCGCGACGGCCTCGGCGTCGGTGTCGAGCGCCTCGGAGTCGACCCAGTCGATCTCGACCTTGCCGCCGTGCAGCCAGCCCGAGTGGTAGAGCGACTCGCTGACGGACTTGTAGGCGTCCTCGAGCTGGATGTACTTGCCGACGAGGGCGATCCTGACCGGCTCGGTGGCCGCGCGGGCGCGGTCGAGCATCTCCTCCCAGGAGGTGAGGTCGGCCGGGTCGGCCTCCAGGCCGAGCGTGTCGATGATGAAGTCGTCGACGCCCTGCTCGGCGTACCAGGACGGCACCTCGTAGATGTTGCCGACGTCCTTGGCGGACACGACGGCGTCCATCGGCAGCGAGGCGAACAGCGCGATCTTCTTGCGGATGTCGGCGCTCAGCTCGTCCACCGCGCGGCAGAGCAGCATGTCGGGCGCGATGCCGATGCGGCGCAGCTCGTTGACGGAATGCTGGGTCGGCTTGGTCTTCAGCTCGCCGGCGTGGCCGATGTAGGGCACGAGGGTGAGGTGCAGGAACATGCAGTTGCGCCGGCCGACGTCGACCGGGAACTGGCGGATCGCCTCCAGGAAGGGCAGGGACTCGATGTCGCCCACCGTGCCGCCGATCTCGGTGATGACGACGTCGACGTCGCTCGTCTCGCCGATGAGCCGGATCCGCTGCTTGATCTCGTCGGTGATGTGCGGGACGACCTGGACGGTCCCGCCGAGGTAGTCGCCGCGGCGCTCGCGCCGGATCACCGAGTTGTAGATGCCGCCCGCGGTGACGTTGGAGGCCCGCGAGGTGTTGGCGTCGGTGTACCGCTCGTAGTGCCCGAGATCCAGGTCGGTCTCGGCACCGTCCTCGGTGACGAACACCTCGCCGTGCTGGTACGGCGACATCGTGCCGGGGTCGACGTTGATGTACGGATCGAACTTCTGCAGGCCGACCGTCAGACCGCGGGACACGAGCAGGCGGCCGATGGACGCCGCGGCGATGCCCTTACCGAGCGACGACACGACACCGCCCGTCACGAAGATGTAGCGGGTCTTGCGGGCGTCGGAGCTGGCGGGCGAGGTCATCGAGGTCTCCCGAGTGAGTCTAGATAGCGAAGGACGGAATTGCTGGCGATGAGCGCGGAGATGGAGCGCACCTCGCCGTAGACGGTGATGGCGACCAGGACGACGAGCGCCACGATCTGCCCGGTGGTGTCGAGCGTGATGATCAGCCAGAGGCCGGCCAGGCCGCCGATCAGGTTGGACCCGGTGTCCCCCAGCATGGCGCGCTCGCGCACGTCGTAGAGGCCGGCGACGAGCAGCGGGCCGACGAAGATGCCCAGGGCCCAGAGCCCGTCGAGGCTCCAGGCGCCGAGGGTCAGGCCCAGGCCGAGGACGAGGAACACCTTGATCGAGCGGCCGGGCCGCAGGTCCAGCAGGTTGAAGAGGTTCGTGCACAGGACGAGGATCGCCACGGCCAGGGCGTAGCGGCCGGCGTCCTGGTCCGGCCCGGCGACGACGAACAGGGCCAGGCCGAGCGTCCCGACCGCCTTGAGCGCGCCGGTGCTCAGCGTCCCGGATGCGGCGGCCCGGGCGTGCCCGCGCCACCCCCGCGATGGCCCCGAGAGGGTGTCGTCGACCAGGCCGAGGAAGGCCACGCCCAGTCCGTAGAGCAGCACCACGGCCGGCGTCAGCAGGAGCACGGAGTCCGGTCCGCCGACGGCGCCGAACACGTCGACGTCGGTGAGCCGCACGAGCGGCCCGAGCACCACGAGCGACACCAGCGCCGCGACGGGGACCACGAACCCGAACGGGATCGGCAGCACGGATCCCCGGTAGTTCTCGCGGGTCATGCCGTGCTCGACCATCGACGCCCGGGCGGCCGGTGCGATCGCCAGGGCGGCGATGGCAGCGACGACGAGGGGCAGGAAATGCACTCGGGCAACCTAGCGAGGGGGGCGGACGGGGCACGCATCCGATCCCCGCACCTTGCGCGTATTGCCTGCATGAGCACAGATCTCCGGGCCGTGACCCGCCTGCCCGACTCGGGCCGCGATCCACGCGGCGACCAGACGGCGCTGGCCGTCGCCCTGGGCGGCGCGATCTGCCCGGTCCCGTTCGTGATGTCGGCGGCGGCGCTGCGGATCACCGGCGCCCACGGGTCCTCCACGGCCCGCGCGGCCCGCGGGATCGCCCGCGCCACGATCGTGCTGCAGGCGCTCGGGCTGCTCGCCCTGGCCTTCCTGCTGCTTCGCTGAGGGCCCTCTACGGGCCTTTGTCTCCCCCGACCAGCGGCGGGAGCAGGGCGGTTGCGTCGCTGCCGGAGCCGAAGGAGCCGTTGGCGCCCGCCAGCGCGAACACCAGCGCGGCGCGGCCGGCGAGCTCGTCCAGGTTGTCGACGCTCGAGGCGCCGTGCTTGCGGTACCAGTCGATCTGGGAGGGGTCGGTGTCGGTGAGCTGGGCGCCGACGATGTTGGCGTCGGAGTCGGTCAGGCCCTTCATGAACCCGGTCTCGAAGTCCTCGACGATCGCCACCTCCTCCTTGGACATCCCGTCAGGCCGGTCCCGGACGACGACGACGGCGTCCATCGGCGGCGTCAGGGTGCCCGAGGCGACACGGAACAGCGCGGGGCGCTCGCGGCGCAGCAGGCGCCCGCCGAAGATGAGCTGCTCCCCCAT
>CAZXNX010000323.1:0-3501 GCA_964642225.1 uncultured Solirubrobacteraceae bacterium
GGATACGAGGGCCGCTGACGCCGGCGGCCGGACGCCGCGTCTAGTGGCGCGTGCCGCGCTTCTTCTTCACGACCACCTTGCTGACCGACGCGGTGCCACCGCCGGAGATCGAGACCGACCTGACCCGCCCGCTCTTGACGAGCGTGCGGTAACGGCGGCCGATCCTGACACTGACGTTGGCCGTCTTGCCGGCCCTGACCCGGTACGTGGCGGTGCCGAGCACGACCCGCGTGGTCCGGGCCTTCGCCGCGCTGGCCGAACGGGAACCTGAAGGCACCGTCGCCGACACCCTCACGATGCCCACGCACGTCTTCGCCGCGCGACAGGTCACCGGGACGGTGGCCGTCGATCCGGTGGAGGAGACGCTCACCTTCCCGAACCGCAGCGCGACCGGAGCGACCGGAACCGGGATGCTGTCGGTGGAGGACGGCACGCTGTCGCCGCCGCTGTCGCTGTCGGGCACGCCGGCGGCCTTGGTGACGGTGATCGTCGCCGCGGCGCTGTCGTTGGCGTGGTCGGTGTCGAACGTGGTCGTGGCGACCGTGGCGGTGTTGACGATGGTCACGGTGTCGCCCAGCGGCGGGCCGGTCTCGATCGAGATGCACTCGAGGTCGAGCATCACGTCGACGGGATGATCGTTGGTGTTGTAGAGATCGAAATCGCGGTTGATCGGCTCCGGCACGCTCCCGAGCGGCACGACACCGGGCGGCAGGTCGTAGGTGCCGACGATGCCCTTGTACCCGATCGGGCAGCTCACCCGGATCTGGTTGGTGCGGCCCGGCCCGATGGTGACGGTGCGCACGATGTGCAGGAACGAGAACGGGTGCACGTGGGCCGGATTTCCGCCGGGGCCCGTGTTGTTGTCGAGCAGACGCATGCTGAGCTTCACGTTGGCGGTCTGCAGCACCTCCACGGTGAACGTCCAGTTGCCCGAGCCGGGCTCACTCCCGACGAGGCGCGCCACGCCGGAGAGCACCTCGATGCCCGGCGCGACCGCGTGATGCTGGGAGTCCACCGGAATGGTGAACGTGTAGCGGCCGGGGGCCAGTGACCCGGTCGTCAGGTTCTGGAGTGGGCCCACCACGAGCGGGTGGGTGTCGGTGTCCGGGTCGGTGTCGTGCGGCAGGCACGTCAGGTGCGGGCGGACCTGCGCCTGCCCGCTCGTGGTGTTCTTCACCACGAACCGGTACGTGCCCAGCGAGATCGAACTCGCCTGCAGGACCTGGACCCCGGTCGGGTTGCCCTGGCCCTGGTCGACGTCGACGATCTGCACCGTGCCATCCGACGCGATGCCGTTGGCCGAGCAGGTGACGTCGATCGTGCGCGTCTCGCCCGGCTGGAGGCTCCAGTACTGCTCCTCCTTGGAGACCGTGATCTTGTGGGTGCCGGTGGCATCGGTGGCCGGAGGCGGCCCCTGTGCCTTCGTCACGATCGTGACGGTACGGTCGGCCCCAGGGGCGAGCGATCCGAAGTTGCAGTGCACGTGGCGGACGACGAGCGTGCATTCCGGCGCGGGCAGGACCGACACCGCGTCCAGCGTCGACGGGATCTCATCGTCGACCGTGACGTTCTGCGCCGTCGACGGACCCGGGTTGTGGGCCACCAGCGTCCACGTGACCAGGTCGCCACCGCCGTAACTGCTGCGGTCGGCGGTCTTGGTGATGCTCACGTCCGCGGTCGGCGTCACGTCGACGGCGACGCTGGACGAATTGTTGCCGGGGCTGGGGTCGGTGGATGTCGTGGTGACCGACGCCGAATTGGTGAACGGGGTGATCCGCGCAGGATCGACCGTCACCGTGACGTGCACCGTGCGGGTGGCACCGTTCGCCAGCGTGCCGTAGGAGCACGTGAGCGTCTGCACGAGAACCGTGCAGTTCGCCGGATCATCGTTGGACACGTACGACACTGCGCCGGGCAGCACATCGTTCATCGTCGCGTTCAGGGCGTCCGCCGGGCCGTTGTTCTTCGTCACGATCGTGTACGTCAGGGTGTTCCCCGGGATGACCGGATCGGCACTGGCCGTCTTGGTCACCTGCAGGTCGGCCGACGCGACGACATCGACGCTCGCCGAGGCCGTGTCGTTGGAGGAGTCCGTGTCGTGCTCGGCCGCGGACGCGCTGGCGATGTTCGTGACCGTCCCGGTGGCGGTCGTGCGCAGCTGACCCACGATGTGGACCGTGATCGAGTCGCCGGCGGCGAGGCTCGCCGCGTTGCAGATGACGTCCGTGATCGAGACGGCGCAGGTCGCGGCGCCGTGCGTGACGGTGACGACCGGGGCAGGCGAGGTCTCCAGCTCGGGCGGGAGCGCATCGCGCATGACGACCTGCGTGGCGTCGGACGGACCGTTGTTGGTCACGCCGACCGTGTAGTCGACCGTGTCGCCGGGGCCCGCGCTGGTCGGGGTCGCCGTCTTGGTCACGGCGAGGTCGACGCCGTTGACATCGACGTCAGCGGTGTCCGTGTTGTTGGAGGGGTCGGGGTCCGGCACCGCGGAGGAGACCACCGCGGTGTTGTGCACGGTGGTGCCGGCCGACTGCGAGGTGGCCAGCGCCTGGACGGTCACGGTCGCGGTCGCGCCCGGCGCCAGGGTCCCCAGCGAGCAGGTGACCACCGCCGCGCACGTGCCCTGGCTCGGGGTCGCCGAGATGAGCGTCAGGCCGGAGGGCAATGGGTCGAACGCGGCGATGTCGGTCGCGGTCGACGCGCTCAGGCCGTCGTTCATGACGAGCAGGGTGTAGGTGATCGTGTCACCGGCCTCGTATGGGCCGGGCGGCGCGGTCTTGCTCACCGACAGGTCAGCCGACGGCGAGGCGGGCCCCCCGTCGGTCGAGCTGTTGTTGTCGGGGTTGCCGTCACCGCCGCCCGAGACGGACCCGGTGTTCTCGATGGTTCCCGTTGCGAGGGGGTCGACGTTCACCGTGAGGTGGATCGCGGGGTAGGCCCCGCCGGCCGCCACGGAATCGCTGCGGGTGCACGTCACCGAGCCGCCGGGAATCGAGACCACGGAGCAACTCCACCCCGTCCCGCTCGCGGCCGTCGGCGTCAAGGCAAGCGGCAGGTTGTCGGCGACCGTCACCGTTCCCTGCGAGGTGGCCGCTCCCACGTTGCTCACCGTGAGGTCGTAGGTCACCGAGCCGCCCGGGACGATGGCGCCGGTGTGCGTCTTGGCGATGGTCAGGTCGGGGGACTTCACGGTGGAGGTCGCGGTGCTCACCGCGGTGAGCGGCGTGTTGAGCGAGGCGGAGAAGAAGCTGGCCGTGGCGGTGTTGGTGATCGTGTAGCCGGTCGGCAGGCCGCTGCCGACCTTGACCCGGAAACGCAGGTCGTAGCTCGCGCCCACGGCGATGCGCCCGCCGGTGGTGGCGTTGGCGCCGCTGCCGGCCCGGATCACCACGCGGTTGCCGACGACGGACGTGTCCAGCTCGCCCCGGTCATCACCGGACGGATCGGTCAGCGTCCCGGCCGGGCCGCCGGCACCGTTGACGTTGTTCATCGAGCCCG
>CAZXNX010000324.1:0-3489 GCA_964642225.1 uncultured Solirubrobacteraceae bacterium
AGGCGTGCCGGCCCGAGTCGGAGCAGTGTAGCGACCCGTGTCGGCTCGGGGCCCTGGCGGTGTTCCACGATCCCGCCGATGGGGATCCGGCGGTGGGCACCGCCACCACGCCGCCGGAGCGCTACCCCGGCCAGCGGCTCACCGTCACCGGTGTGATGGCCCTCGACGGCGACGGCGACCGCGTGCCGGACGTCGATGACCGCACCGACCTGCGGGTGACCGCCACCCGCCACTTCGCCGCGGACGGCACCGGCGTCCTGCGGACGACGATCCACAACGCGGGGCCACGCGCGGTCGACCGCCCCCTGCTGATCACCAACACGGGCTCCCCCGGCGTGGCCGCATGGGCGCCCGCCTGCCTGGACCTCTTCGCCAAGCCCTACCCCGAAGCGTTCTCCACCGGATACCAGCTCGTGCTCGTCGGGGTTCCCGTCGCCAGCGCGTGCCGCACGGCCCCCCTTCCGGCGGGAGCCCGGCGCACGACGACCGCGAGGCTGCCGCCGGTCTCCGACCGCGACGCGATCACCGTCCGCGTGGCGGGCGACGGCGATGACCTCGCTCCGGCCGACAACACGGTGGAGGTCGCGCCGCCGCCCGTGCTGACGCTGCGCGCCGCGCAGGCCGCCGGCCGGCGGGTGCACGTGGTGGTGCGCACGCACCGGGCGGGCCGGCTCCGCCTGGTGGCCACGGCGGGCGGCTGGCGTTCCTCCCGGACGGCACTCACGCGCCCGGCGGGACGCCGGGCCTTCACCATCGTGCTGCCCCGCCGTGCGATGACGAAGCGCGTCCGGCTGACGGCCACCCTGACCGGGGACGCCGGCGTCCTGGGCTCCGCCTCGACCCGCGTCGGGCTCAGGCCGTCGCGGTGATCCAGACGTTGCGGCGCACGATCGGCAGCCACGCGGCCCAGCGCAGCGGCAACGGCCGGCGGTGGTCGGGCATGCGGGCGCTGACGATGGCCGTGCCCGGCATGACCGACTCGTAGCCGACCTCGCGCACCGTCCAGCCCTGGTCGGAGAAGAGCAGGCGGAACGCCTTGCGGGTGAAGGGGCGCCGGTGCGTGTAGTCGTTCCACACCCACCGCTGCGCGTCGGGGGAGCTGGCGAAGACGACACCGCCGGGGCGCAGGACGCGGCGCACCTCCAGCACGAGCTTCACCGGGTCGGCGACGTGCTCCAGCAGGTCCTTGAGCACGGCGCCGTCGAAGGAGTCGTCGGGGAAGGGCAGCGGCTCGTCGACGTCGCCCTGCAGGACGGTGATGCCGCGCTCGGCGGCGGCGGCGACCGCATCGGGCGAGCCGTCGATCCCCGTGTAGTCGGCGAAATGGCCGGCCAGCCAGGCCGTGCCGCAGCCGACGTCCAGCAGCCGCGTCTGCGGGGGGAAATGGCGGGTGACGTCAGCCCAGTAGCCGGGCTCGGCGTGCCAGTCGAAGTAGGCCATGGTGGCGGCGAGGATCGCAGGTCCGCCCCTACGATGTCCGCCATGGCGATCGAGGCGACGACCGTGGCGGTCAACGCGATGTTCCTGGACCCCGGCGTCTCCGGCGGGGTCGAGACGTACGTGCGCGCCATGGTCCCGGAGATGCAGCGCCAGGCGCCGCAGGTGCGGTTCATCGTGTGCACCACCGGCCGCGGCGCCGCGTCGCTGAAGGCCGATCCGGCCTTCGGGCCCGTCGAGGTGATCGCGCTGCGCTCGGAGGAGGGCCAGCGGCTGCGCCGGGGCCGCGCCGAGCAGCTCGCCCTGCCGCGCGTGGTGCGCCGCCACGGCGCGCGGCTGCTGTGGAGCCCCGCCTCCACCTCGCCGCTGTGGCCCGGGCTGCCCACCGTGATCACCCTGCACGACGCCACGATGTTCGAGCACACGACCTTCGGCTTCGTCACCACCCAGGCGATGCGGCTGACCATGCAGGGCCCGGCCCGGCGCGCCGACGCGCTCATCGCCGGCTCGGCCGCCGCCCGCGACCAGATCTGCCGGGTGATGGGGCTGGACCCCGCCCGCTTCACCGTCGTGCACCACGGCGCCGGGCGCCCCGACGGCGACCCCGCCCCCGAGGCGCAGGTCCGCGAGCGCTACGACCTGCACGGCGCGCGGGTCATCCTCTGCGTCGCCGCCAAGCGCCCGCACAAGAACCAGGAGCTGCTCGTGCGCGCCCTGGCCCGGCTGCCCGACGACGTCGTCCTCGTGCTCGCCGGCCACCCCGAGCCCTACGACGAGGAGCTGCGCGCGCTGGCCGGCGCCGAGCACGTCGCCGGCCGGGTGCGCTTCGCCGACTACGTGCCCGACGCGGACCTCGAGGGGCTGCTGGCGCTGGCCGACGTGGCCGCCTTCCCCTCGCTGGCCGAGGGCTTCGGGCTGCCGGTGGCCGAGGCGATGGGCCGCGGCCTGCCCGTGGTGGCCTCCGACATCCCCGTCTTCCACGAGGTGGGGGGCGACGCCGCCACCTACACCGACCCGCACGATCCCGCCGCCGCCGCGGCCGCCCTGGACGCGGCACTGCACGCCGGGCCCGACGTGCGCCGGGCCAGCCGCGCGCAGGCCGCGCAGTTCACCTGGCCGGCCGCCGCCGCGGGCACCCTGGCCGTCTTCGACCGGGTCCTGCGCGCCCGATGAAGGTCGCGCTCAACCTCGTCTTCCTCGTCCCGGGGGAGACCGGCGGCATGGAGGTCTATGCCCGCGAGCTGATCCCGCGGCTGGCCGCCACCCCCGGCATCGAGCCGGTCTGCCTCGTCAACCGCGAGGCGGCCGTCGACACTGGCGCGCCGTGGGGCAACGTCGCGGAGATGCGCGTCGTGCCCGTGCACGCCCGCCGGCGCATCGAGTGGGTGCGCGGCGAGCAGCAGCACGTGCCGCGCATGGCGGCCCGGGAGGGCGCCGACCTCGTGCACAGCCTGGCCAGCACGGGGCCGCTCACCGGGAAGGTCCCCCGCGTGACGACCGTCCACGACCTCAACTACCTGCACCTGCCCGACGCGCACTTCGGTGTCCGCGCGCTGGGGATGCGGCTGCTCGTCCCCGCCGCCGTGCGCACCTCGCGCCGCGTGATCGTCGACGCCGCCGTCACCCGGGAGGACCTCGTCACCCATCTGCGCGCCGACCCCGAGCGCATCGACGTCGTGCCGCTCGGCGTCGCGCCGCCCGCCGTGGCGCCCACCCCCGAGCACGAGCTGCGCGCCGCGCTGGGCCTCGGCGACCGCCCCGTCGTGCTGAGCGTGAGCGCCAAGCGGCCGCACAAGAACCTGGCCCGGCTGCTGGAGGCGGTGTCGCGCCTGGAGCCGGCCGCGCGGCCGATGCTCGTCATCCCCGGCTACCCGACGCCGTACGAGGCCGAGCTGCGCGCCACCGCCGCCACGCTCGGCGTGCACGACGACGTGGTGTGGCCGGCCTGGCTTTCGGCGCAGGACCTCGAGGGCCTCTACGCCCTCGCCGCCGCCGTCGTGTTCCCCTCCCTCATCGAGGGATTCGGCCTGCCGGTGCTGGAGGGGATGGCCC
>CAZXNX010000325.1:0-3474 GCA_964642225.1 uncultured Solirubrobacteraceae bacterium
GTCCTGGGTGGAGAACGTCTCGACGTTCGCCGAGGTGGGCGCGCCGGAGTCCGAGCCGTTGAGCTGGCCGGTGGCCACCACGACGGCGATCAGGACCGCGGCCAGCCCGGCCGCGACCGGCCACACCTTCCCGAACGAGGCGTTCGGAAACCGAACCCTCCTTCGGTTTCCGGCGAAGCCCTCGGCAACCTCCCTGTCCAGCCGCTGGCGCAGCGCCAGCGGCATCGAGGGCGCCTGCGCCCGCACCTCGCGGACGAGCCCGGCCAGCTCCTCCTCCAGCGGGCCGGTGGCCGGCTCGCCGGCCAGGGCCGCCTCCAGCGCCGCCAGCTCGGCGGCCACGGCGGGGTCCAGGTCATCGTGGGGCGTTCGGCGGGTCATGAGCAGGCCTCCCGGAGCTTGGTGACGGCACGGTGCACGCGGGTGCCCGCGTTCGATTCGGAGACGCCGAGCACGCCGGCGATCTCGGCGTTGGTGAGCCCGGCGTGGAACTTCAGCGAGATGAGCTCACGGTCGCGGGGGTCGAGGCCGGCCAGCCCGGCGCGCACGGTGGCGCGACGATCGGCGTCCTCGTCCTCCCCCGCGAACGGCTCGGCCACCGCCGGGTCGGCCGGGTCCACGAGCAGCGACGCGGTGCGCTTCTTGCGTCGCAGCTCGTCCAGCGCCGCGTTGCGGGCGATGGCGAACAGCCACTGCCGCGGTGTGCCCTTCCGGGGATCGAACCGGCGGCGGCGTCGGTAGGCCCGCTCGAAGGCGAGCGCCGTGACGTCCTCCGCGGCCGCGCGGTCCCGCACCAGCGAGACGACGTAGCCGTACAGCTCGTCCGCGCACGACCGGTACAGCGCCTCGAACTCCAGCGTGGCGGTGGGGGAAGGGGCGAAGGCCATGGTGAGGGTCTCGCTCATGCCATCACTACGGCGGACCGCGCGATCCATCACAGCACGAGTTCGCCAAGTCTCCCCGCTCGCCGCGCACGAGTGGCGCCTGATGGTCGGATACCGGCAACGCGGCGCCGCTCGTCGCGCCGAGGCAGACGCCGCCGCGCCAGGCGAAATACTTCCACCATGGCCGCTCGCCCCTACCGTCCCGCCCCGCCGATGCCGCACGTCGACGGGGTCCGCCACCGCGACGTGCAGGTGCGCGGCGTGCGCCTGCACGTGGCCGAGGCCGGCCCCGCCGAGGGCGAGCCCGCCGACGGGCCACCCATCCTGCTGCTCCACGGCTGGCCGCAGCACTGGTACATCTGGCGCCACGTCATCGGGCCGTTGTCGCAGACGCGGCGCGTGATCGCCCCGGACCTGCGCGGCTTCGGCTGGAGCGACGCGCCCCGCGGCACCTACGCCAAGCAGGTCCTGGCCGACGACGTGCTGGCGCTGCTCGACGAGCTGGGGATCGCCCGCGTCGACCTCGCCGCCCACGACTGGGGCGCATGGGTCGGGTTCATCCTCGCGCTCGACCACCCCGACCGCATCGCCCACTACCTCGCGCTGGGGATCCTCCCGCCGTGGCCCGACCCGCCCGCCGCCCGTGACGCGCTGCAGGCCTGGCGGCTCCTCTACCAGGTCGTGCTCGCCACCCCGGGGATCGGGTCGGCCCTGCTGGAGCGCACCGACATCATCTCCCGGGCGATCCCGGGGGGCGCCTTCCGCCGGGACGCCTGGACGCCCGCGGACCTGGCCCTGTTCGCCGACCCCCTGCGCGACCCCGCGCACGCCCGCGCCTCGAGCATGGTCTACCGCACGTTCCTGACCCACGAGGCCCGTCCCTTCCTCGCCGGGCAATGGAACGACCGGCGGCTCACCGTCCCCACCATCCTCCTCATCGGCCGGCACGACCCGGTGATCCGCGAGGAGAGCCTCGGTCCCTGGCGCGCGCACGCCGACGACATGGTCGTCGAGGTCCGCGAGGACGCGGGCCATTTCGTCCCGGAGGAGATCCCGGACACCGTCGTGGCGTATTGCCGCTCCCTTTTCGCCGCCTGACCCGGGAGCGCCCCGGTGGCGGATTGTCGCCCTTTGCGGGGCGACTCGACCGGCGGTCGAAAGTGCGACACGCGGTACCCGACCGCCAGTCGGTGATGGTGCTGAAGGCCCGTACATAAGGTCCGGCCCCGGTCCGCAACGACACGCTCGGCGCCGCTCGCCGAGCGCGTCCGGCGCGGGCCGGTGCCCGCGTCACCCCGCCTGTCGAGGCGCGATGACCCGCGGCCGCTCCCGTTGAACAAACACGAGGCCACGACCCACACATGACGCTCCTCTCCCCTCGCCGCGCCGTACGCGCCGCCCTCCTGGGCACGGTGCTCTGCGCACTCGCGCCCGCCGTCGCATCGGCGTCCACCTGGACGGTCGACGACGACAAGGCCCAATGCCCGAACGCGGGCTTCACCTCGGTGCAGGCCGCCGTCGACCAGGCCGCGCCCTGGGACACGGTGATCATCTGCCAGGGCCTCTACCTGGAGCGCTCCACCCCCGCCTCGAGCGCGGCGAGCTTCGCCCAGCCCGGCTCCCAGAACGGCCTCACCATCACCAAGCCGCTCACCATCAAGGGCGCCGGCGCATCGAAGGTGACCATCCGCCCGGCGGTGCCGTACGGCACCTCCCTGGCCGGCACGGCCCCCTACCTGCGGGACGGCGGCGGCAACGTCATCACGATCTCCCGCCAGTCCCTCGGCGCCTCCGACGACAACGAGAACTTCGTCGACATCTCCGGCATCACGGTGGACTCGCCGGACGCCTACGCCGAAGCGGGCGTCGCCTTCTTCAACACCTCCGGTCGCATCGCCAAGAGCACCATCGGCCCGCTCCGCCGCTCCAGTGACGCGACGGAGCTGGCGGCACGGCCCCACGGATGGGGTGTCGTGCAGACCAACTCCCTGCAGGGCTCGGGCACCGGCTCGGTGCGCCGCCAGGTGTCGGTCGTCGACAGCCTGGTGACCGGCTACCAGTCGGGCGGCGTCCTGTTCGACGACTCGGTCGGTGGCATCGACGGCGCCGCGACGAACACCACGCGCTCGGGCATCATCGCGTACGGCAACGTGACGGGCAGCCGCATCGTCGGCGCAGGCAGTAACGCGCTCATCCCCCAGACCGGCGTGAAGTTCCACGCCGGCGCCCGCGGGGCCGTGACCGGCAGCGAGGTGAGCGGCAACTACTACTCGCCGACCCCGGCCAACGCGGCCGCTGACCGCCGCGCGGCGGTGGGCATCCTGCTCACCGATGCCGAGACCGGCGACGACCCGTCCAACCCGGGCACGCCCGCGTTCACCGCCACCGGCAACCGCATCACCGGCAACGGGTACGGCATGTTCAACGCCGACATCACCAACGCGGCGGTGCGCCTCGGCGCCCCGGCGCAGGCGACCGGCAACTGGTGGGCATCCGCCTCGAGCTGCCCGATCGTCGGCTCCGGCAGCACGAGCGCATCGAGCTGCCAGGGCATCTCCGGCAACGACACCGCCTCGGCGGCGAGCATCGTGAC
>CAZXNX010000326.1:0-3469 GCA_964642225.1 uncultured Solirubrobacteraceae bacterium
TAGCCGGCCGCGACGACCGACAGCGACTGCAGCGCAGGCACCTCGTTCTCGCTGCCGATGCTGATCACCACGTCGGGGCGCGACAGGGCCACGCGGAGCACGCCCAGCAGCGAGACACGCCGCTCGAGCATCTCCATCAGGGCGTTGAGCTGCTGCACGTCGCCCAGCGGGTGCTCGGCGAGCATGCGGGCGGCGCCGTCGACGTACAGCGCGTCGTCGGCGGTCGCGGCCAGCGCGGTGAAGGCGGGCGCCAGCGCCTCGACGAAGCGCGCCTCACGGCCGCTCAGCGAGGGGTCCCCCAGGCGGCCGTGCAGCATGCGCGCACCGAGGCCCATCCCGGCCAGGCGGTCGTTGAGGTAGGCGGCGCCCCAGGCGACGAGCCCGGGGTCGACGGCCTCGTCGAAGGGCAGGACGCGCTTGCTCACCCCGCCGGTGGAGGTGATGACCACGACCATGAGGAGCTGGGGCTGCAGCGGCAGCACTTCGATGTGGCGGATCGTGGACGTCTCGACGGGCGGCGCGCTGACCACGGCCATGAGGTTGGTGACCTGCGAGAGCGTCTCGCTGGTGACCCGCATCGCCTCGTCGACCTCGCGGCGGGTCAGCTCCAGCGCGACGGAGGCGTCGCGCCGCGGCGCGCTCGGCAGCAGGCGGTCGACGTAGTAGCGGTGGCCGGCGTCGGTGGGCACCCGGCCGGCGGAGGTGTGCGGGTGGGCCAGGAGCCCCTGCTCCTCCAGCACCGCCAGCTCGTTGCGGATCGTGGACGGGCCGTACCCCAGCTCCGGCGCCTCGGACAGCACCCGCGAGCCCACCGGCTGACCGGAGGACGCGTAGAGGTCGACGACCATGCGCAGGATCGTGTCCTGTCGGGGAGAGAGCACCCGACCATGGTACGGAGCGGCGCGGCTCGCCCACCCCGCGCGTGCGGCGGTCGTCTAGAGGATGCCCGGCACCGAGCCGCCGTCGACCGACCAGGCCGCCCCCACCACGGCGCCGGCCCGGGGCGAGCACAGGAAGACGATCACGTCGGCGATCTCCTGCGGGGTGGCGAACCGCCCCTGGGGGATCTTGGACTCCTGCTGGGCGACCGCCTCGTCCCGCGTGATCCCGCGGGCGAGCGCCGCCTGGTCGGCCATGCCGCCCTCCCCGTGCCACAGCGCGCTGGCCGTCGCCCCCGGCGTGACGGCGTTGACGCTCACGCCGCGGGCCGCCCAGGTGTCGGCGAAGACGCGGCTGAGGGACAGCTCGGCCGCCTTGGTGACGGTGTAGGCCGCGTTGTTGAGCGACACGCGCTTGCCCGCGCTGGAGCTGACGTTGACGATCCGCCCGGCCCCGGCCTGGGCCATGATCGGCGCGGCGGCGCGCATGAGCCGCAGCGGCGCCATCACGTTGAGGTCCCACTGGCCCTGCCAGTCCGCGTCGGTCAGCTCGTCCAGCGGGCGCACGAACGAGGTGCCCGCGTTGTTGACGAGCACGTCCAGCCCGCCCATCTGCTCGGCGGCGGTGGCCACGATGCGCAGGTCGGCCTCGGGGTCGGTCACGTCGCAGGCCAGATACTCCGCCCCCAGGTCCTCGGCCGCCCGGCGCAGCGGCTCCTCCCGGCGCCCCACGAGCAGGACGCGGGCGCCCTCCCCCGCCAGCCGGGACGCGGTGGCCAGGCCGATGCCGCTGCTGGCGCCGGTGACGATGCACCGGGCGCCGTCGAGGCCAAGGTCCAGGGGCTCGGCGGGCATGGGAGGCAATCTACCTCCCGCAGCGGGTGTGCTTGGCTTTCCCGGGTGAGCGCGACGATGTCCAACGAGCGTGCGCGGCGCATCGCGCTCGCCGCCCAGGGGTTCGGTGTCCCGCGCCCAGACGGCCCGGTGACGATGCGCCACGTGCAGCGCACGATCGACCGGCTCGGCCTGCTGCAGATCGACTCGGTGAACGTGCTGGCGCGCAGCCACCTGCTCCCCCTGTTCAGCCGGCTGGGCCCGTACGACCCGGCCCTGCTGACCCGCGCCGCCGAGCGGTCCCCGCGCCGCCTCGTGGAGTACTGGGCGCACGAGGCCTCGTTCATCCCGCCGGCAACGCACCGGCTGCTGCGCTGGCGCATGGCCGACCCGACGGGAGCCTGGGGCTCGATCCGGCGGGTGGGCGCCGAGCACCCCGAGCTCGTAGGGGCGGTGCTGGACGAGGTCCGCCGGCGCGGCCCGATCACCGCCGCCGCGCTGGACCGCGCGCTGGCCCACGACCGGGTGACGGCCCGCGACCACTGGGGCTGGAACTGGAGCCTGGTCAAGAGCGCACTGGAGCACCTGTTCTGGACCGGCCGCATCAGCGCGGCCGGGCGCACCAGCCAGTTCGAGCGCCGCTACGACCTCGCCGAGCGCGTCCTGCCCGCGGCGGTGGCGCAGGCGCCCGACCCGACGCCCGCGCAGGCGCACCGCGAGCTGGTGGCGATCGCCGCCCGCGCCCACGGTGTCGCCGACGAGCCCGCCCTGCGCGACTACTTCCGCCTGCGCCCGGGCCGGTGCCGCGCGGCGGTGGTCGGGTTGGTGGCCGACGGCGAGCTGCGGGAGGTGCGCGTGGCGGGCTGGGCCCGGCCGGCGTATCTGCACCGCGACGCGCGCCGCCCCCGCCGGATCGCCGCGCGAGCGCTGCTGGCCCCCTTCGACCCGCTCGTGTTCGCCCGCGACCGCGTCGAGGAGCTGTTCGGGTTCCGGTACCGGCTGGAGATCTACGTCCCAGCCCCCAAGCGCGTGCACGGCTACTTCGTGCTGCCCTTCCTGCTCGGCGAGCACCTCGTCGCCCGCGTGGACCTCAAGGCCGACCGCGCGGCGGGCGTCCTGCGGGTGCGCGCCGCGCACGCCGAGCCGGGTGCGCCGCCCGAGACGGCCGGCGAGCTGGCGCAGGAGCTGCGGCTCATGGCCGGCTGGCTGGGCCTGGGCGCGGTGGACGTCGAGCGCCGGGGCGACCTGGCCCCGGCGCTCGCGACCGCCTGCCGCTGACTACCGCACGACCTTGAACGTCCGGGTCGCGGCCTTGGCCGTGCGGTTGCCCGCCGTGTCGGTGGCGGTGATCGAGACGCGGTGGTTGCCGCGCTTGAGCGCCTTCTTGCCGATCCGGCCGGAGAACGCGACCGTGACGCGGCCCTGTGTACCGGTGCGCTTGAGCGTGCCGACCGTGACGTACCGGGTGCACCGCTTGGCCTTGCGCAGCTTCTTCGTCGCCTTGCGGCACGTGCCACCGGAGCGCCGCCCCGTCGTGGCCCGCTGCACGGTGATGCGCACGGCGGCCGCCTCGCTGAGCGTGAAGCGCAGCTTGGTGCCCGTGGCCGTCTTCTTCTTCGTCTTGGCGCTGGTGGCGGTGGCCTTCTTCCCCACCCGGAAGGCGCGGGGCGCGAAGCTCAGCGCGCTGACGACGGGGCGGGTGGTGTCGGCGGCGGGCGGCGCCGGAGCGGCCGTCCCCTGGCCGGTGAGCGGGATCT
>CAZXNX010000327.1:0-1885 GCA_964642225.1 uncultured Solirubrobacteraceae bacterium
GGGCGCCAGTTCGGCGAACACCGTGGGGTCCACCGGACGGGCCAGCGCGGCGATCGGGGCCTGCAGCTCGGGAGCCAGGTCGCGCACGCGCACGGCGAGCCCGTCGGGGTCGGTGGCCACCACCTCGCGCACGTCGGCGCCGAACCGCAGCGCGTGCTTGAGCGCGTGGAAGCCCTCCAGCACCGCCAGCCCCTCGTCCCGCCGCGCCCGGCGAAAGCGCCGGACGACATCGGCATCGGGCCGGCTGGAGGAGGGAGCGCTCATGGGTCCGCTGCAGTATCGCCGCCCTTGACCGCGTCCGCTCGCGTCACCAGGATGGTCCGTCCATGCCTGCCCTGAGCCGCCCTGCCGCAGGCCGTCGTCCTCGCCTGCCGGCCCCCGTCGTGACGCTCATGGCGGTGCTGCTCGCGGCCGCCCTCCCGGCGGCGGCGCCGGCGGCGAGCACGCCGAAGCGCACCAGCGCCAAGCTCAAGCTGTCGACCACCTCGACGGTGACGCAGGGGCAGAACGGGGTGCAGCACATGCACTTCGTCTACGGCCCGGTGAAGATCAACCCGGGGCAGAACTCCATCTTCTTCGAGCCCAACACGGTGCGCCCCAAGGAGGACGGCTACTTCACCCGCTTCGAGCCGAACCTGATCTACCAGGACGGCACGATCCCGCGGGTGGACGTCGTGCACCTGCACCACGCCGTCTGGATGATCAACGGCAGCCCGACCTGGGCGGCGGGCGAGGAGAAGACGGCGGCGATCATGCCGCCCGGCTACGGCTACCCGTACCGCACCACGGATCGGTGGCAGATGAACCACATGATCCACAACCTCACGCCGAACGCGACCTCGGTCTACATCACCTACGACCTCGACTTCGTGCCCGCCACCGCGCCGCAGGCGGCGGGGATCCAGCCGGTCCACACGCAGTGGCTGGACGTGGTCGGCGGCAGCTACCCCGTCTTCGACGCCATCAAGGGCACCGGTCACGCCGGCGGCACCCGCTACACGTATCCCGACGACGCCACCGACCCGGGCGTCAAGAACGCGGGCCGGTGGACCGTCGGCCGCAAGCAGACGCTGGTGTTCGTGTGGGGGCACCTGCACCCCGGCGGCCTCTACGACGACCTGAAGATCACGCGCAACGGCGTCACCAAGCTCCTGTTCCGCGCCAACACGAAGTACTACGAGCCGGCCGGTGCGGTGTCCTGGGACGTGGCGGTGACGGTGACGCCCACCGACTGGCGGATCAACGTCCAGCCCGGCGACGTGATCTCGATGTCCGGCACCTACGACACGAGCCGGGCCTCCTGGTACGAGTCGATGGCGATCATGCCGATCTCGGTGGCCGAGGGATGGAGCGGGGTGGACCCGTTCACGCAGGCCTATCCCACCAAGGGCGTGCTCACCCACGGGCCGCTGGCGGAGAACCGCAACCACGGCGGGGCCCGGGCCGGGCTGCCCGACCCGCTCAAGCTGCTGGGCACCACGGGGCCGGTGAGCCAGGTGGCGATCGACGACTTCGTCTACGGCCAGGGCGACCTGTCCGCCGTCGGCCGCGCCGGGCGCCTGCCCGTCGTGCACCCCGGCGAGTCGCTGACCTTCGTCAACAACGACGCCTTCGACGTCCTCCGGATCATGGACCCGAAGACGATCTACCACACGATCACCGCGTGCAAATCGCCCTGCAACCGCCAGACGGGCATCGCCTACCCGCTCGCCGACGGCAAGGTGGCCTTCGACTCCGGCGAGCTGGGCTACGGCCCCTACCGCAACGCCGCCCAGCGCAAGACGTGGTCGACCCCCAAGACGCTGGCCACCGGCACCTACTCCTACTTCTGCCGCATCCATCCGTTCATGCGCGGCGCCTTCCGCGTCGTGAAGCTGAAGGGCAC
>CAZXNX010000327.1:1985-3468 GCA_964642225.1 uncultured Solirubrobacteraceae bacterium
GCCGCATCCATCCGTTCATGCGCGGCGCCTTCCGCGTCGTGAAGCTGAAGGGCACCTAGCGCGGAGACCCGGAGCCGCGGCAGCGGTGAACCGGCGCACCGCCCCGGGTGCGCGAGGCAGAATCGCCCGTGTCACGAACGACACGTCGTCAGGGGAATGGAATGCCCGGTTCAGTCCGTCGTCGGTCCGCACCGTCCGCGCTCGCCGCGCTCGTGGTCGCGCTCACCGTCGTGCTACTCACGCCGCTCGCCGCACAGGCCCACGGCGGGCTCGTCTCGCCGCCCACCCGCACCTACGTGTGCCGGTTCCTGGAACCGCACGCCAAGCAGTGCGAGAAGGCGTGGGGGGCCAATCCCCAGGCGCTCTACGACTGGATGGAGGTCAACATCTCCAACGCCGCGGGCCGCCACCAGGCGCTGATCCCCGACGGCACGCTGTGCGGGGCCGGGCGCGACAAGTACGGCGCGTTCAACGCCGCCACCGACGCCTGGCCGGCCACCCCCGTCAAAGCCGGTCCGACCGAGATGTCCTACACGTCCACCGCGCCGCACAACACGTCCTACTACCGGCTCTACATCACCAAGCCGGGGTTCGACATCGGCTCCCCGTTGCGGTGGGACGACCTCGAGCCGCTCTACGACTCCGGCCCGCTGCCCCTCGCCGCGCACAACACGTTCCCGGTGACGCTCCCGGCCCGCACCGGCCACCACATCATCTACCTGGTGTGGCAGCGCAGCGACAGCCAGGAGGCGTTCTACGGGTGCAGCGACGTCGTCTTCCCGGGCGCCGACGGCACCACGGGCGCCACGCCGGTCATCACCAAGACGACGACCGACGACCCCGAGGCCGGCGGGATGCCGATGGGGGAGACGAGCAAGCCGGGCACCAAGCCGGCGACCTCGCCGCTGCCGGCCAAGGTCGTCCGCCGCGGCTCGCTGTCGTTCTTCACCACCATCACCAACGACTGGGGCGCGGGGTTCTGCACGAGCGTCAAGGTCAAGAACCGGGCCGCGCGACCGGTCACGTGGCGGGCCACGCTGAAGGTGTCGGGGAAGATCACCAGCCTGTGGTCGGCCCGCGCCCGCCATCGCGGCACCCGCCTGACGGTGCGCGGCCGCGCCTACAACGCCCGGCTGGACGCCAAGCAGTCCACGACGTTCGGCTACTGCGTGCTGCGCACCTGAGCCGCCGGCCGGCGGGCCCGTGCCCGATCGGGGACGATCGGGCGATGCGCCGTCTGCTGCCCATGCCGATCAGCCACTACTGCGAGAAGGCGCGCTGGGCGCTGGACCGGGCCGGGCTGGCCTACCGGGAGGAGCGTCACGTCCAGGGCATCCATCAGCTCGTCGCCCGCCGGGCGGGCGGTGGCACGACGCTGCCGGTGCTGCTCGACGGCAACGTGGTGCTCACCTCGTCGGAGTCGATCCTGCGCTACGCGGACGAGCGTCTGGACCCGCAGCGACGCCTGTTCCCGGCCGATCCC
>CAZXNX010000328.1:0-3449 GCA_964642225.1 uncultured Solirubrobacteraceae bacterium
TGTTCCTCATGCTGGTGGGCGGCAGCCTTGCCGACCGCGTGGGCGCGCGGCGCACCACCAGCACGTAGCCGCCGCCGTCCCCGCCCGCCTCCAGGTGCAGCCAGCGCACGTCGGCCAGCGCGATGGGCCGGTGGATGCGCCCGGCCCGGGCCACCGTGGTGGTGGTGCCGTCGCGCATGCGGGCGCGCACCACGGCGTGGGCGCCCCAGGTGGGGAAGTGCGCCACCACGTCCCGGCGGGCGGCCCCGTGGCGCACGGCGCTCCACCGGGAGACGATGTGGGTGCTGCGGAAGCGGTGGGTGGAGCGCACGCGCACGTCGCCGCCGGCCCGCACGGCCGTGACCTCCAGGTCGTCGAAGGCCCCGGCGTAGGGCGTGCGCGGGTAGGCGATGCCCGCCCGGATGTGGCCGCGCGGCGAGCGCAGCAGGTCCAGCGGGGGCCGCGCCGCCGAGGGCAGCGCCCGGATCGGCTGCTGGGTGCGCAGCACGATCCGCCCGGCGCCGTTGGCGACGGTGATCCCGAACGCCCCGCTTCCGGCCCCGCCGATGCCCGAGGCGACCCGCTGGTCGCCGTCGAACAGGCGCGCGGGCTCCAGGCCGCCGTAGGGGAAGGCGCCGTTGCTCACCGCCATCACCGCGGTGTTGTAGTGCGGGGTGCTCACGGCCAGGCGCCCGATGCGCGGGTCGTAGGCGTACAGCGGGGGCGGCTTCACCGCCCGGCGGGCGCCCAGGTCCATCCATGCCGCCCGTGCGGCCTGGTGCTGGAAGCGGGCGGCGAACACGCTGGTGCCGGAGCCCATCGTGCTGCGGACCGGGAACACGGGGTTGACGGGGGAGCGCGAGCCGCGGGTGCCGGCCATGCGCGCGTACGTGGCCAGCGCCCGGTCGAAGATCCACTTGGCCCAGCCGCCGGTGTCGCCGCTGTCGCCGGGCGGGGCCATCGCCACCGCGAACAGGCCCTGCAGGGAGAAGCCCCAGTAGGCGCCCGCGTGCCAGCGCTGCAGGTACATCCCGGTGTCCCAGTTGGGGTAGCCGGAGTGGGTCCAGTACGCCGGCACCGCCCGCATCGCGATGGCCCGCAGGATCGCGTGCTCGCGCGACCCGAGGGCGGCCATCCCCATCCGGCGCGCCTGGCGCTCGTGCAGGAGCAGCTCCAGGACGATGTTGGCGTACTCCAGCGACTCCACGTTCTCGTGGCCCGAGACGGGGGAGAAGGGGGCGCGGTGGTAGCTCCAGCTCTCGCTGTAGTTGGGGATCCGCCACGGCGGCGTGGCGTGGGTGGCACCGCGCAGGAAGCGCACGAGCTGGCGGCGCACGTCGCCGCGGACGATCGCGTGGTTGCCGGTCACCTCGGCGGCGCTGAGGGCCAGCCCCGTGTACCAGTTGGCCTGGTTGAGGCGCATGTTGGGATAGCGGAAGAACACGCCCCGGGCCACAGCCCACACCGCCCGCTCGATGCGGGTCACCTGCCGCGCGGAGAGGCCGAGCCGCCGGCGGGCCCGCCACGCGTGGGCGAGGCTCTCGGCGATCTTCGGGTCGATGGCCACGTGCTGGGGGCCGAGCGCCCGCCAGCCCGGCGTGTGGTCCTGTGTGTGGCTCTGCGGATCCCGCGGCCCGGTGCCGCCGGCCCCGCGGGAGGGCACCCAGATCGGCTGTGTCAGCAGCCGGTCGACGAGCCGGCGGGCGCGGGCGTCGTTGCGGGTCGGGCCCCGGTGGTCGTCCAGCGCGGCGAGCGCGTGCGTGCCGAGCAGGAGCGCGTCCACCCGCGTGTCGACGTGGTAGCCGTGCCCCTTGCGCTGCTCCCACGCGTGGTCGAACGCGGGCTGGATCCAGTCGGCGAAGTCCCAGTAGTCGCCGCGCGACAGCGGGGGATCGTCCACCGCGTGGGCTGCGCCCCGAGCGGCCGCGGTGCCCGTCCACGGCCCGATCTCCCCCGCGGTCGCCACGGCCACGCCGGCGGCGGCCGTACGCGCCAGCACCTGGCGTCGGGTGGTCGGCTCGCGGGTCACGGGGGCGATCATCGCAGCGCCAGGCGACCACTCGGGCCGATTGTGCATCTGCCATCCTGCTGCGGTGCCCCGCCTGCGAGACATCCCGACCCGTGCGTGGATCGTGTTCGCGATCATCTTCGTCGCGGGGACCGGCATCCGCGTGTACGAGACGACCAAGCCGGTCGCCCGGCTGTCGGCCGACGCCCTCTCCTACGCCAGCATCGGCAGGACGCTGGCCAACACCGGCTCCTACCCCTCGACCGTGGGCAAGCTGCACTGGCCGCCCGCCACGCCCGTGATGTTCGCCGTGGCCTACAAGCTCACCTCGGGCGGGACCGTCGCCCAGGGTGACCACGACGGCCCGCGCTGGGCGCAGTTCATCGTCACCACCGGCACCATCCTCGCCGTCTTCCTGCTCGGCTGGCTGCTGGCCGGGCCATGGGTGGGCGTCATCGCCTCGGCCTTCATCGCCTTCTACCCGCCGCTGTACTGGGGCCCGAGCAACCTGCTCAGCGAGCCCCTGGGCGCGTTCATGCTCACCACGACCTTCGTGGCGCTCACCGCCGGGTGGCGCAGTCGCAAGCCGTGGTGGTTCGCCATCGCGGGCGCGCTGTTCGGCGGGCTGCTGCTCACCCGCACCGACCTGCTCTTCGTCCCCTTCACGGTCGGGCTCGTGGTGCTCGTGGGGCTGTGGATCTCCGACGGCTGGCGGCGCGGGCTGCTCAGCACGGCGCTCCTGGGCGTCTGCATGGTCGTCGTCATCGCCCCGTGGTCGATCCACGCCTCGAGCAGCGCGGGGCGCTTCGTCCCCATCACCGCGGGCGGCGGCGCGGCCTTCTTCGTCGGCACCTACCTGCCCGGGAACGGGTCGACCTACGGGCTGAAGTACCACCTGCGACCCGAGATCGTGAAGCGCTATCCGCAGTACCGCAACACGTACTACAAGGACATCCCGGGCCGGATCGCGCTGGCCACGGTGTCCGCCCGCCATCCCGACATGTCGCGCGACAACGCGCTGCTCGCCGAGGCGCGCTCCAACCTCAAGGACGCCGTCCTGCACCACCCGGTCCGCCTGGCCAAGCTGTGGTGGACCAAGGTCCAGAAGATGTGGTTCCGCGCCTCGCTGGGCGGCGCCCACCATCCGATGCCGGTGCTGCGGATCTACCACAACATCGTGGTGATCCTCGGGCTGATCGGGCTGATCGGCGGCATCATCCGCCGGCGCGACCCGGCGCTCATCTCGATCGCCGTCGCCCTCGTCACCGCCACCGCCGTGCACATGATCGCCGTGGCCCACGGGCGCTACGCGCTACCCCTCATCCCCATCTTCTTCGCCGGCGGTATCGCCGGGTGGTGGATGCTCGTCTGCGACGTCCTGGCCCGCCGCCGGAACGCCGCCGCGCCGCCGGACGAGGCGGCCGAGGTGCAGGACGACGACCCCACGGTCGCCGCCCCCGCC
>CAZXNX010000329.1:0-3413 GCA_964642225.1 uncultured Solirubrobacteraceae bacterium
CGCCGTCACTGGCTTGATCCCCTCCATCGTCACCGGGCCGCTGGCCTACCGCGACGGCAAGCCCATGCGCCCGGATGTCGCGCTGGCCTACGACCGCATGGCGGCCGCGGCGCGCGCCGACGGCGTCACGCTGGTGGTGGTGTCCGGGTGGCGCAGCAACGCCGAGCAGGCCCAGCTCTTCGCCGCCCATCCCGACCCCACCTGGGTGGCCCCGCCCGGGAAGTCGCTGCACCGCCTGGGGACCGAGCTGGACCTCGGCCCGGCGGGCGCGTACGGCTGGCTGGCGCGCAACGCGGGCCGGTTCGGCTTCCTCAAGCGCTACAGCTGGGAGCCTTGGCATTTCGGCTTCGTCAGGAACGCCGGAACAAGCTCCGTCGGCTACGGCGCGCGGAGCGAGCCGGGCGGCGCGTTCCCCGCGTGGGTCCCCGCCCGCTTTCAGCCCATGTTGGCGGCGGCCGCCCAGCGGTGGAACGTGTCGGCGCTGCTGCTGGCCGCCCAGGTCCGGGCGGAGTCGGACTTCGACCCACGGTCGGTGTCGTCGGCCGGGGCGCTGGGCATCGCCCAGCTCATGCCGGAGAACGTGCGCGAGATGGGGGTCAGCGACCCGTTCGACCCGGCGCAGTCGATCAACGCCCAGGGCCACATGATGCGCGACCTGCTGCGCCAGTTCGGGTCTGTGCCGCTGGCCCTGGCCGCCTACAACGCCGGTCCCGGACGGGTGGCGCCGTGCATGTGCGTGCCCGCCATCGCCGAGACGCAGGCGTACGTCGCCCGGATCCTGGGGTTCCTGCGCGGCGCCGGTGACGGCGCCGGGCTGGCCGCGGGAGGGATGGTGCTGCGGCTGGTGCGTTGACACCGTGTCGACTACTGGCGGATCGGCGGGCGGGGTCTGGTACCTTCGGCGCGAATCTCCGGTGTCAGCACGCGTTGACGATCCGGCGTCCCACGCATCGAGGAGAGCAATGCGTTCCCGTCTGACCCTGGTCGCCCTGGTGACCTTCCTGTTCGCCGCCATCGCGGTGCCCGCCGCCCAGGCGGCGAAGAAGTGCGACCCCATCGACCCCCGGGCCTGTCTGCTGCCCTGGCCCAACGACTACTTCACCAAGGCCGACAAGCGCACGCCCACCGGCAAGCGCCTGGACCTGCCCACCGGCAGCCTCCCCGCCAACACCAGCGGCCAGCCGCTCGACACCTCCGCCTTCTCCGGCAACGACGGCTTCAGCCCCGGCGCCCAGATCATGACCCAGGTCCCCGGCCTGGACCTCGGCAGGACCGCGGCCGCCCCGATCAACAACGTCGGCGCCTACACCGGCAAGAACCAGGCCGTCGTCGTCATCGACACGAAGACCGGCAAGCGCTGGCCGATCTGGTCGGAGATCAACTCGCACGCCGAGGGCGTCGTGAGCGAGCAGACGCTCGATGTGCACCCGGCCAAGAACTGGCTGGAGAGCCACCGCTACGTCGTGGCCCTGCGCAACCTCAAGACCTCCAGCGGCGCGACGATCAAGCCCGGCAAGGCGTTCAAGGCCTTCGTCGACGGCAAGGCCAAGGGCGCCCGCGCCAAGCAGATGGCCTCGATCTTCAAGACGCTCAAGAAGGCCGGCATCCCGTCCAAGTCGCTCTACCTGGCCTGGGACTTCACCGTGGCCAGCGAGAAGAGCCTTTCCGGGCGCTTCCTGGCGATGCGCAACGACGCCTTCAAGCAGCTGGGGGACACCGACCTCAAGGACGGCAAGATCCCGGCGACGAGCAAGGCGCCGGCCTACACGATCGACAAGGCGACGGACCTCACCGAGGCCCAGGACCCGTATATCGCCCGCAAGATCGAGGGCACCATGACGGTCCCGTGCTACCTGGACAAGCCCGGCTGCCCGCCCGGCGCGTCCATGCACTACGCCTCCAAGAAGGGGCTGTGGGTGCCGAGCCAGCTGCCCGGCAACGTGATCAACGTCAAGTTCTACTGCAACATCCCGCGCTCGGCGATGGCCGCGCCCGCCCGTCCGTCGCTCTACGGCCACGGCCTGCTCGGTGAGGCCACCGAGGTCAACCAGGGTCAGCTGCGGCGCATGTCGCAGGAGCACAACATGCTGTTCTGCGCCACTCCGGAGATCGGGATGGCGGACGAGGACATCGGCAACGCCGCGACGATTCTGCAGAACTTCTCGACGTTCAACACGTTCCCGGACCGGCTCCAGCAGGGGATGCTCGACGGCCTGTACCTCGGCCGCCTGCTCATCCACCCCAAGGGCCTGTCCGCGGACCCGAACTTCAAGAACCCCGAGGGCGCGTCGGTCATCGACCCGTCCCACCTGTACTACGACGGCAACAGCCAGGGCGGCATCTTCGGCGGCGCGCTGACCGCCGTGGCCCCCGACTTCACCCGCGCGGTGCTCGGGGTGCCCGGCATGAACTACAGCCTGCTGGTGTGGCGCAGCACGGACTTCTCGTCCTACCTGGGCATCACCAAGCCGGCGTACAAGAGCGCCCTGGACCGCGAGCTCATCATCAACGTCATGCAGACGCTGTGGGACCGCGGCGAGGGCAACGGCTACGCCCAGCACATGACGACCGACCCGCTGCCGGGGACCCCGGCGCACCAGGTCCTCATGCACGTCGCGCTCGGTGACCACCAGGTCTCCGAGTGGGCCGCCGAGGTCGAGGCCCGCACCATCGGCGCGGCCGGGTACCAGCCGGCGTTCAACAGCGGCCGCACGTCGGAGAAGACCGGCCTGTGGGGCATCCCGAAGCTCAAGATCGGGTCGACCGGCTCGGGCATCGTCATCTGGGACTCCGGTCCCACCACGCTCACCGGCACGGTCGCCGGCCAGGACGAGACGCTGCTGGGCACCGACATCCCGCTGCTGAGCAACCTCGCGCCGGTCTCCGGCGAGAGCGGGCGGATCAGCTCCGGCAAGGCCGGGGACCCGCCCGCGGGCACGTACATCCCGGCGATCCCGGGCAACGGCCAGGACCCCCACGAGCTGCCGCGCAACACGCCGGCCGCCCGTCAGCAGAAGTCCGACTTCCTGCAGCCGAACGGGAAGATCACCGACCAGTGCGGCGGCAAGCCGTGCCTGTCGGTGCAGGACTACTAGCCGCTCACGCCACCGCATCGCCGATGCGGTGACGCGCGCGTCCCCGGTGCCGTCGCACCGGCACCGGGGACCCCCGCGCGATGTCGTCCGAACGGCCCCGTACGTTCCGTATCGCACGTTCCCCGCGAACGCACGGAGCATCACCAGCGTGGCCCTTTGCTTCATCGAACCGCAGGACGCGATCCGCGTCATCGCCGAGTCAGTCGGGCGCGAAGCGCGCCGGCAGCTGCTCGGCGAGGTCGTCCGCGCCTGGGTCGACGAGATCCCCGAGAACGAGCTGCAGGCCCACTACGTCAAGGCCGTCGCCGACCTCGACGA
>CAZXNX010000330.1:0-3400 GCA_964642225.1 uncultured Solirubrobacteraceae bacterium
GGCAGCGCCACCGCGCCGCGGCGCAGCCGCACGGCCCGCACGCGCATGAGCACGCGGCCGTCGGCGTCGGACAGCTCGCCCTCCACGAGCTGGAAGCGCCTGCCGGGCTTGACGACGCGGGCGCTCACGCGCACCGGCGCGATGGGCACGGGCCCGAGGAACTCGTAGGTCAGGCGCGCGACCGCCATGTCGGCGCCACCGTCGACGGTCGCCACCTCCTGGGCCAGCAGCGCCGCGGGCGCGCCGCCGTGCTGCTGGTCGGGGTGCCACGGGCCGCGGGTGTGCCCGGTGGCCACGAGCAGGTCCCCGTCCCGGTGGAAGAGAGCGCCGCCGGCCGTCATCGCAGCTCCTTGCGGATCACGAGCTTCAGACCCGACCAGGTGGCGTCGATGGCGCACACCTTCACGTCCACGAGCCCGAGCGGCAGCGCGATCTCGCGCACCACGTCCTCGGTGATGTCGGTCGCCACGCCGGACGCCTTCTTGGGCCAGGCCGCCCACACCATGCCGTCGGGGCGGATCGCCTCGCGCAGGCCCGGCAGGCGACGGGCCAGCACCGCGCGGCGGGTGGCGAAGAGGACGGCGAGGTCGAGCTTCCCTCGGGCGCTCGCGCGGACCCGCAGCCCGTCCGGCAACGGATCCAGCAGGGCCACGAAGCCCTCGGGCGCATCGAGCCAGGCCACGCGCATCCCCTCCTTGACCCCGAGCTTGCGCACGAGCGGGGTGCCGGAGTAGCCGGCCGGGCTCACACGCCGCTCCGGGCGGCGAGCGCGGCGATCACCTTGGACAGCTGGCCGCCCTGCCAGGCGATCGGCGAGCGGGTCGGCGGCCCCTCCTCCTCCACCACCAGGTCGGCGCCGGGGATCGCGCGGGCGTAGGCCTCGCCCGTCGCCAGCGGATGGCCCGGGTCGGCCTCGTCGCGGTCGGCCACCACCGTGACGGGCGCGGTGACCGCCACGAGGTCGGCGATGGCGCGGAACGGGCGCGAGCGCGGGATGCCCGCCAGCGCGTCGGCGACGGCGTCGAGGTGCTCGTGCGTGGCCAGGCGCTGGCGCAGCACCGTCTCGATCGTGCCCCGCCACGCCTCGGGCACGGCCGCCACGTCGTAGGCGGCCACGAACCCGTCGATCCCGCCCTCGCGCAGGCCCGCGCTGAGGGCGTCCCAGCGCGCCAGGGAGGCCGGGTCGGCGAACGCGGACTCGTCGTAGGCCGGGGTGATCGCCACGATCCCGGCCACGCGGTGGGGCGCGGCCAGCGCCACGCGCAGCGCGGTGTGCGCGCCCATCGAGGCGCCGGCCAGCACGGCCCGCTCGACGCCGCGGTCGTCGAGCACCGCCAGCAGGTCCTCGGCCAGCGCCGGGTAGGTGTAGTCCGGCGGCCCGGCGGCGGGCGAGGAGCGCCCGTGGCCGCGGGCGTCGTAGGCGATGACGCGGTGGCCCGAGCGCTCCAGGGAGCGCGAGCCCATCACGACGTACCGCCGGCTGGCGGTGAGGCCATGGAGCAGGACGACCGGGATGCCCTCCCCCTCCTCCTGCCCCCGCAGGGTCACCCCGTCGCGCCGGACCTCGAACTCGCCCATCGGATCAGCGCTGCGTGTGCCCGACGATCAGGGCGGCGGAGCGCAGCGGCTCCTCCCACCAGAACATGTGGCCGACGCCCTCCAGGCGCTCCAGCCGGGCGCCCGGGATGAGCGACGCGATCAGCTCGCCGTTGGGGAACGGCAGCATCATGTCCACGTCGCCGTGGATGACGAGCGTCGGGCGCTCCAGCGTGGGCAGGCGGGCACTGACGTCGAAGGCGGCGATCGCCTGCATCTGGAGCATGATCACCGGCAGCGCGGCGGGGGCCTGCATCCCCACCTCGCGGAACGCGGCGTAGTGCTCCTCGGTCTGGAAGGCCGGTGAGACGTTGCACTCCCAGCCCGTGCGCAGCGCCGTCTCGCGGTCCCCGGAGAGCATCCCCTCCGACAGCTTGGTCATCGTCTCGACCGGGGCCAGGGTGGCATCGGGCCCGCCGCAGTAGGAGCAGCCGATGGTCAGCGTCCGCACGCGCTCGGGGGCGCGCAGCGCCAGGGCCTGGGCGGTCATGCCGCCCATGGAGATGCCCAGGACGTGGGCGTTGGGCACGTCGAGGGCGTCGAGCAGGCCGAGCGCGTCGCCGGCGAGGTCCTCGATGGTGAAGGGGCCGGTGACCGGGTCGCTCTCGCCGATGCCGCGGTTGTCGTAGGCGATCACGTCGAACTCGCGCTCGAGCTCGCGCAGGAACGGGTCGCCCCAGTGGAGATGGCTGCCGCTCATCCCCATGTTGAGCAGCAACGGGGCGCCGGAGCCCCGGCGGGCGTAGTGGAGCCGGCGACCGCCGACGTCAACGAGAGGCATGGCCGACACGCTACTCGGACTCGATCCGGCGCAGGGCGTCCGCCCGCCGCCCCGCATCGGCGCGCCCGGCCTCGGGAAGGTCGATCCCGGGCGGCAGCTCCAGCCGCAGCTCGTCCACCCGCTCGATGGCGACGGTGCCGTGCCGCACGTCGCAGGCCAGGACGTGGCCGCCCATCGTGCGGTCGGCGCTGAGGAAGTGCAGGTGGTGGCCCACCACCTCGACCTCCTGGGCGACCTGCGGGAAGCGGAACCCGACGATCGTGCCCTCCACGCCGGTGTAGGTGAACTCCACCTGCTCGGAGGCCACCGCGTCGAGCGGACGGTACGGCGGATCCTGGCGGGGCACGGAGCGGGCGTGCACCCGGTCGAACACGCCGTCGATGCGCAGCGCGTCGCAGCCCGGACCCGCGGGCCGGTGGGCCTCCAGCCAGGCGATGAGCGACGCATGGTCCAGCGGCCCGGGCAGCGTCGTGAGCGTGTCGGGGTCGAAGGCCACGACGACCGCGAAGGGCGTGCGCTCGGTGCCGTCCACGCGGCGGACCGTCCCGTCGGCGGCGGCCTGCCACGCCTGGCCGTCCACCACCACCAGCTCGCCGTCGAGGTGGTCGAGCGTCCCGAGCCCCTGGTCGCCGGAGCGCAGCAGCTCGGCGATGGTCATGTCGCCCTCGTAGGCGCCGTCGAGCAGCGCCGCCACGGTGGACGTCTGGACCGCGCGGTGGGCGTGCGGGGCCAGGTCCCCGTCACCGTGCCGGGCGGTGTGCAGGTGCAGCGCCGCGACGAGGGCCGGATCGATCATCTAGACGGCCAGGGCGAGCTGGCCGTCGGGCGCGTCGGGGGACGGGCCGGGCGCCCCGTCGGCGAAGGCGGCGATGCGCACCCCGAGAAGCCGCACGGGCCGCGGCGGCGCGTAGGCGCGCAGCAGCTCGAGGGCGATCGCGGTGACGACGGCCACGTCGTTGGTGGGCTCCGGCAGGGTCCGGGCCCGTGTCACGGTCGTCCAGTCGTCCAGGCGCACCTTGATCC
>CAZXNX010000331.1:0-3373 GCA_964642225.1 uncultured Solirubrobacteraceae bacterium
GTCGAACGCCTGCCCAGCGCCTGGGAGTCCACGAGTGGCGCATGAATAGCGGCATGCGCGAGTCACGCGCCACTCGTGGCTCCGTACTGCTCGCGTGAGAGCGGTGGCGCGGAGGGGTTCGTGCAAGAGCGAACTATTCGGGTGGGTGCCCGAGGTGGACCTCGCCGGCGTGCAGCGCGGTGTGACCGCCGCCGGGCAGGTCCACGACGAGGCGGCCCGCCCCGTCGATCCCGCGGGCCACGCCGGTGCCGCCCGTCCAGCTGACCTCGCGGCCGGCCAGCGCGTCGCGGGCGCGCCACGCGTCCAGCAGCGCGGTGCTCTCCAGGGCCAGCGCCGCGTCGAGCTGGGCCAGCAAGGTGTCGCGCACCACCGGCACGTCGCCGGGCGCCAGCCCCATCGTGGCGGCGGTGGCGTGCAGTTCGGCGGGCAGGTCGGCGAGGTCGACGGCCACGTTGAGGCCCACGCCGATCACCGCCCAGCCCTCCTGCGGGCGTCCCTCGGTGAGGATCCCCGCGACCTTGCGCCCATCCAGGTGGATGTCGTTGGGCCACTTGATCTGCGCGGACGGCCCGACGGTCTGCGCCACCGCCACGGCGGCCACCAGCGGCAGCAGCTCGGGCGGGTCGCGCACCACCACCGACACGAGCAGCGCGCGCCCGGCGGGCGCCGACCATGTGCGGCCCTGCCGTCCGCGCCCGGCCGACTGCTCGCCCGCGGTCACGACGGTGCCATGGGGGGCGCCGCCGCCCGCCAGCGCGCGGGCGCGGGCGTTGGTGGAGTCCGTGGCCCGCAGGTGCAGGTGGGGCGTGCCGATCCGGCCGCTCACGCCGGGCGCACCCGCACCTCGGTGTCGGGAGAGAGGCCGAGCAGGGCGGCGGCCGACCCGCGGTTGACCGCCAGCGCGAACGTGCGGTAGGCGTCCTCGTAGAGCAGCAGCTCCCCCTCGGCCACGTCGGCGAACGTCGAGGCGTAGACGGCGCGGTGGCTGACGCCGTCGTTCTCGACCACGACGTGCTGGCCCAGGCGCAGGCCGGTCATCGCCAGCTCGTCGTGCTCGATGTCCAGCGAGGCGTTGCCGAACCGGTCCACCACCACCGCGTGGGTGACGAGCGTGTCGCCCTCCATGCGGGCCAGCGGCATCTCCAGCACCGTGACGTCACGCGGGTCGAGGGGATCGCCGACGGCGCTCATCTCCACCCCGGCGGCCAGGTGGGCGGCGATGGGGCTGAAGATGTCGCGGCCGTGGAAGGTGGCGGCCACCGGCTGCAGGCGCAGGTCCGAGCGCTCCAGGTCGACCGCCTCGGCGATCCCCCCGAAGCGCTGGGCCGCGAGCGAGAGCAGGCCGTTGTCGGGGCCGATCAGCAGCCGCTCCTCGTCCATGCAGCGGATCGCCACCGCCCGGCGCGAGGCCCCGACCTCGGGGTCCACGACGGCCAGGTGCACCCCGGCGGGGAAGTAGGGCAGGACGCGGCGCATCACCAGCGCGCCGGTGCGCACGTCGTGGCGCGGCAGGCCGTGCGTGATGTCGATGACCCGGGTGTCCGGGGCGATCCGCGCCATGACGCCGTGGCAGACCCCGACGAAGTCGTCGCGGGTCCCGTAGTCGCTGAGGAAGGTGATCACCGGCATCAGACCCGACCCTAACCGACCACCGCGAGGCGTCAGGCGGTGGCGTCGGCGACCAGGGCCGCCACGAGGCCGTCGGGCGTGTGCTCGGTGGCCTCGACGTCCGGCGGGAAGCCCAGCTCCACCAGCGCGGCGCTCGTCACCGGCCCGATCGAGACGATGCGCGGCCCGGCCAGGGTGCCCGCGGCGGCGTGGGTCAAGCGGGCGGCCGAGGCCGAGGCGAAGGTGAGGTACTCGGCGCCCAGGACGGCCGCGCGGGCCGCCTCGTCCAGCGGCTCGGCCTCCGTGCGATAGAGCGCCAGGATGTCCACCTCCGCGCCGCGCTCGCGCAGCCCGTCGGGCAGCAGGTCGCGGGCCTCCTGGGCGCGCGCGATGAGGACACGGTCGACCCGCTCGCCGGCCAGCGCCTGGAGCAGCGACTCGGCCACCGCGCGGGGCGGCACGATGTCGGCCACGATGCCGCCCTCGGCCAGGGCGCGGGCGGTGCCCGGGCCGATCGCGGCGATGCGCGGCCCGGCCAGCGCACGGGCGTCGCGCACCTCCTCCAGCAGGCGGGTGGCGCCGTTGGGGCTGGTGACGCAGACGAGGTCGTAGGCGGCCAGGTCCGGGACGGTCACCGCCAGCGGCTCGATGCGGATCGACGGGGTCTCCACCACGGTCGCGCCCAGGGCGCGCAGGCGGGCGGCCAGGGCGCTGGCCTGCGCGCGGGCCCGGGTGACCGCCACGGTGCGCCCGAGGAGCGGGCGCTCCGGCAGCCAGGCGATCTCGTCGTGCAGCGCGGCGACGTCGCCGATCACGGTGATCGACGGCGCGCGCACGGCCTCGGCGGCGGCGCGGGCGGCGATCGTCTCCAGCGTGGCGGTGACGGTGCGCTGGTCGCCCATGGTGCCGCGCTCGACGATCGCGGCCGACTCGTCGGCACGGCGGCCGGCGGCGATGAGCTGCTCGGCGATGCGGGGCAGCGCGCGCACGCCCATGTAGAAGACGAGGGTGCCGGGGAAGCCGGCCAGCGCAGGCCAGTCGATCGCCGTCTCCGGCTTGTCGGGGTTCTCGTGGCCGGTGACGAAGGCCACGGCGCTGGAGACGTTGCGCTGGGTGACGGGGATGCCGGCGTAGGCGGGGGCCGCCACCCCGGCCGTGACGCCCGGCACCACCGTGAAGGGGATGTCCTCGGCGGCCAGCGCCTGGGCCTCCTCGCCGCCCCGGCCGAACACGAACGGGTCGCCGCCCTTGAGGCGCACCACCTCGCGGCCGGCGCGAGCGTGCTCGAGCAGCAGCGCGGTGGTGACGTCCTGGGGGACCTGCTTGCCGCCGCCGATCTTGCCGACGTCGATCAGCTCGGCGTCGGCCCGCGCGCCGTCCAGGGCGGTGTCGGGGATGAGCTTGTCGAAGAGGATGACGTCGGCCCGGGCGATGAGCTCCAGGGCGCGCGCGGTCATGAGTCCCGGATCCCCCGGCCCCGCGCCCACCAGGTGAACCCTCGCGACGCTCATCGGCCGAGGACCTCATCGGCACCGGCGGCGCGCAGCCGCGCCGCCACGTCCGCGCCCAGCGCCTCCGGGGCCACGCCGCCGACCGACAGCTCGTCCCGCAGCCAGGCGCTGCCGTCCTGGCGCCCGACGAAGGCGCGCAGGGTCAGGCGCGTGCCGTCCACCGCGCAGTGGGCGCCGACCGGGGTGTCGCAGTCGGCCTCCAGGGCGATGACCAGGGCGCGCTCGGCGGCCAGCGAGGCCGCGGCGTCCAGGTC
>CAZXNX010000332.1:0-1362 GCA_964642225.1 uncultured Solirubrobacteraceae bacterium
CTCCACGGCCGCGGCGGCGTCGGCCAGCCCCTGCGCAGTGGGGACGGCGGCGGTCGCGCCGCGCCGGGCCGTGCTCGGGCCCGCGCCGCCCTCGGGCCGCATGGTCGGGAAGAGGATGACCTCGCGGATGGTCGGCGCGCCGGCGATGAGCATCACGAGCCGGTCGATGCCGATGCCCAGGCCGCCGGTCGGGGGCAGCCCGTACTCCAGCGCGCGGATGTAGTCCTCGTCCACGTCCTCGGCCTCGTCGTCGCCGGCCGCCTTGTTGGCCGCCTCGGTCTCGAACCGGCTGCGCTGGTCGACGGGATCGTTGAGCTCCGAGTAGGCGTTGGCCAGCTCGCGGCCGGCGACGACCGCCTCGAACCGCTCGACGAGCGCGGGGTCGTCGCGGTGCGAGCGGGCCAGCGGCGACACGTCGCGGGGGTAGTCGTAGACGAAGGTCGGCGCGATCAGCGTGGCCTCGCCCGTCTCGTCGTAGACCTCCGACATGAGGCGCCCGGCCGTCCAGCCCGACTCGTAGGGGATGTGGTGGCGGTCGCAGATCGCGCGGGCCTCGCCGATGGGCATCGACGGGTGCATCTTCGCGCCGGTGCGCTCCTCGATCAGCTCGGCCATCGTGACCCGGCGCCACGGCGGCGCGAGGTCGACCTCCTGCCCCTGCACCTGGATCTTCGTCGTGCCGGTGGCGGCCAGCGCGGCCTGCGAGCAGACCGTCTCCACCAGATCCATCATGTCGTGGTAGTCGCCGAGCGCCTGGTAGGCCTCCAGCAGCGTGAACTCGGGGTTGTGGCGGGTGTCCAGCCCCTCGTTGCGGAACACGCGGCCGATCTCGAAGACCCGCTCGAAGCCGCCGACGACGAGCCGCTTGAGTGGCAGCTCCAGGGCGATCCGCAGGTACATGTCGATGTCCAGCGCGTTGTGGTGGGTGACGAACGGCCGGGCCGCCGCGCCGCCCGCGGCGGTGTCCAGGACGGGCGTCTCGACCTCCACGAACCCGCGCTCCACGAACGTGCGCCGGATCGCCGCGATCGCCGCCGAGCGGATGTCGAAGATGCGCCGCGTGTCGGGATTGACGATGAGGTCCAGGTAGCGCTCGCGGTAACGCGTGTCGACATCGGTCAGGCCGCTGCGGGGATCGGGCAGCGCGCGCAGCGCCTTGGAGAGCAGCCGGCAGGCGGACACCTGCACCGACAGCTCGCCGGTGCGGGTGGTCATCAGCGTGCCGTCGACGCCGACCCAGTCGCCCCGGTTCAGCGCCAGCGCGTCCCGGTAGGCGACGTCGCCGAGCAGGTCGCGGCGCACCAGGAGCTGGATCGTCCCGGTCTGGTCGCGCAGGTCGGCGAACAGCAGCCCGCCGTGGCG
>CAZXNX010000332.1:1462-3367 GCA_964642225.1 uncultured Solirubrobacteraceae bacterium
CGGCGCTGGCTGCTGCTCACCCATGGATGTCGTGTCCCTCCGCCGGCTCATCTATCGTCGCCGGATGCCGGATGGGCACTCGGGCGGACGGCTGGAAGCCATCGTCGCGCAGGCGGCGGTCGACCGCAAGCGGCTGGACGCGGCGGCGATCGGCCCGTTCTCGCTGACGATGATCGGGGTGGCGTCGGTGGTGGGCGCCGGCGTCTTCGTGACGACCGGGGAGGCGGCCGCCCAGTTCGCCGGCCCGGCGGTGGTGCTGTCGTTCATCCTGGCCGGCATCGCCGCCGCCCTCACGGCGCTCTGTTACGCGGAGATGGCGGCGATGATCCCCATCGCGGGATCGACGTACTCCTACGCCTACGCGGCGTTCGGCGCCTTCATGGCCTGGTTCATCGGGTGGGACCTGCTGCTGGAGTACCTGTTCGCCGCCTCGACCGTGGCCGTCGGCTGGTCGGGCTACTTCGTCTCGATGCTGAACCAGGTGGGGATCGAGGTCCCGGACGCGCTGGCCAATCCGCCCTTCGGCGCCGGCGCCGGCGTGATCAACGTCCCCGCCGTCGCCGTCGTCCTGGCCACCACGACGCTCCTGGTGGTGGGCATGCGCCAGTCGGCCGGGGCCAACAACGGGATGGTCGTCCTGAAGCTGACCATCCTCGTGCTGTTCGTCGCGGTCGGCGCCTTCCACGTGGTCGAGAGCAACTGGTCCCCGTTCGTGCCGACCAACGAGGGGGGCTTCGGGGAGTTCGGCGCCAGCGGCGTCCTGCGCGGCGCCGGCGTCGTGTTCTTCGCCTACGTCGGGTTCGACGCCGTCTCCACCGCGGCGGGCGAGACCCGCAACCCCCAGCGCACCGTGCCGCTGGCGCTGCTGGCCACGGTGGCGATCTCCACGGCGCTGTACGTCGCGATCGGCCTCGTCCTCACCGGCCTGGTGCCCTACCGGACCCTGAACGTGTCGGACCCGATCTCCGAGGCCCTGCGCGCCTCGGGGGCGAGCGTGGAGTGGCTCAACGACGCCGTGGACGTGGCGGCGGTGGTCGGGCTGGCCTCCACGGTGCTCGTCACCTTCTACGGCCAGACGCGCATCCTCATGCGCATGTCCTCCGACGGGATGCTGCCGGCGGCGCTGGGCCGGGTCAGCGCCCGCTTCAAGACCCCGCAGTTCACGACGATCCTGTGCGGGCTGGTGGGGGCGGTGGTGGCCGGGCTCGTCCCGATCAGCGTGCTCAGCGACCTCGTCTCGATCGGCACGCTGCTGGCCTTCCTGATCGTGTGCAGCGGTGTCCTGGTGCTGCGGCGCACCCATCCGGACGTGGCCCGCCCCTTCCGCGTGCCGCACGTGCGGATCGTGGCGCCGCTGGGCATCCTCAGCGCCCTGGCCCTGATGCTCATGCTCCCGCCCGAGACGTGGCTGCGGCTCGTGGTGTGGCTGGCGATCGGGCTGGTGATCTTCTTCGGCTACTCGCGCCGACGCACGCGCGCTCAGATGGCCGCGCTGCTCGATGGTGCCCCCTCCGCCGCGCCGTCGGCGGGCGCCTGAGCGTCCGCCGCGTCACCGCCCTCCCCCAGCGCCAGCACGACGATCCCGCCCATCATCAGGGCCAGCGCGGCGAACGACACAGCCGCGCCGAGCGTCGATCCGTGGACGGACTCCTGGAAGGCGAAGATGCCCATGAGCACGCTGACGATCGGGTCGATGGTCATCTGGGTGGCCAGCGCGGGCGCCAGCTCGCCCGTCTGCAGCGCGGCCTCGCTGAGCGTCATGCTGAGGTAGCCGACGACGATCAGCGCGTACAGGTGCCAGTGCTCCAGGATGGCCAGGACGCCGTCGTCGAGCTGCTCGACGGTCGCCTTCGTCAGGCCGGCGCTGATGCCGAAGAGGACGCCGGCGGCGGCGCCCAGCAGCGC
>CAZXNX010000333.1:0-3340 GCA_964642225.1 uncultured Solirubrobacteraceae bacterium
CCGCCGAGGAGCTCGGCGGCGGCGAGGTGCACGCGCGGGTGTCCGGCGTCGTCGACCACCTGGCCCAGGACGACGACCACGCCCTGGAGATCGTCCGGTCCATCGTCGCCACGTTGCCTGCCGCCCCCGGGGCGCCGTGGGAGCGCATCGCTCCGCGGCCCCCGGTGCTCGACCCCGAGGGGCTGCTGGACATCGTGCCCCTGGACTTCCGCACCCCCTACGACGTGCGCGAGGTGTTGCGGCGCATCGTCGACGCGGGGGAGCTGCAGGAGTTCAAGGAGCTCTACGGCGAGACGGTCGTGTGCGCCTTCGCCCACCTGGACGGCCATCCCGTGGGGATCGTCGCCAACAACGGGATCCTCTTCAGCGAGTCGGCGCTCAAGGCCGCCCACTTCATCGAGCTGTGCGACCGGCGCGGCATCCCGCTCCTGTTCGTGCAGAACATCGGCGGCTTCATGGTCGGCCGGGAGTACGAGGCCGGCGGCATCGCCAAGGACGGGGCCAAGATGGTCACGGCCGTCTCCTGTGCCCGGGTGCCCAAGCTCACCGTGATCATCGGCGGCTCCTTCGGCGCCGGCAACTACGGCATGTGCGGGCGGGCCTACTCGCCGCGGTTCCTCTTCATGTGGCCCAACGCCCGCATCAGCGTGATGGGGGGCGAGCAGGCGGCGACGGTGATGACCGAGGTCGGCCAGCCCGAGACCGGCGCCACGCTACGCGACCAGTACGAGCACCAGGGCCGCCCCGTCTACTCCACCGCGCGCCTGTGGGACGACGGCGTGATCGACCCGCGCAGCACCCGCGACGTGCTGGCCATGGCCCTGGCCGCCTGCGCCCAGGCGCCGCTCGGCGAGCTGGGGTACGGCGTCTTCCGGATGTAGCGCGGGTGCCGAGAGTCACCTTGGTCGCCATATGGGCGACCAAGGTGACTCTCGACGTCACTTGGCGGAGGGCACCAGCGGCCTGATGCGCAGCGTCCACGCGCCGGTCGCCGTTGCCGTGATGACCACGCCCTTGCCGAGCGTCTTTGCGCGGAAGTGCTTGAGACCGCTTCCCCGGGCATCCGCTGACGGCCCCGGGAAGAACACTTCCAGCCGACCCGTCCCACGGCGCACATCGCGGCCCGACGCCGTGAGGGTTCGGGCCGCGGGGGCATACGACGTCTTCGTCAGCCGCCCCGGCGCGCGGCGCACGTAGCCCCGCGTGAGGTCGGTGACGAGGTCCTCGTGCTGCCCGACGATGCGGTTGCCGCCGCCGGCGCAGTCCATCTCGTAGAGGCCCCAGGGCGGGGTGGGGGAGGCGGCGCCCTCGCGCTGGGTGAGCACGTCGTGCGGGTCGCCGCACGACTGCTTCCACGTCCACAGCGTCGCGGAGATCGCGAACGCGTCCTGGAGCTGCTGGTGGGCGAGGAAGTAGCCGTCGCCCGCGTCGCCGGCGCGGGTCGGGTCGCCGCCCCACTCGCCGGTCAGCACGGGCGCCCCGCCGAACGTGGCGGCCTCGGCCCGCGCGGTCACGAACGAGTCGCGCTGCGGCGGGCCCTTGGTGCCCAGGCTGCCGCCGTAGAGGTGGGGGGAGTAGACGAGCCCGCGGTCGTGGGCGAACGGCGGCGGGGCGCCCTTGGAGGTGATCGACCACGTGACGGACGGCTCGACGAGGATGAGGTGGCGCAGGCCGCGCCCGTCCTTCTCGCCCTGGCGGATCGCCGTCACGGCGCGGGCGTAGAAGCGGCTCAGCGCCGCCTGCGCCTCGTCGCCGAAGGCGCCCGGCTCGTTCATGACGTCGATGCCGGCGACCGCGGTCTCCTTGGCGAAGGTGCGGCCCAGGTGGCGCAGCATGGCCACATAGCGGGTCTGGATCCCCACGCCGTCGGCGGCGGGGCGGTCGGCGAAGAAGGCGCTCCAGCTGTTCTGCACCGCGGCGCTCAGCTCGCGGGTGCCGAGGTAGCAACGGGCGCCGCCGTCGTCGAGCGTGGCCCAGGCCGGCGCGCCGTCCCAGCCCAGCGCGGGCTTCGTGTTCTCGGCGCACACCTCGTCGGGGCGGGCGGCGAGCGTCGCGCTCCAGGCGTCCTGGTGCAGGTCGACGATGGAGTAGACGCCCTGGTCGCGCAGCCTCCGGACCTGGGCGGCCACCGTGCGCAGATAGGCCTCGTCGTACCGCCCGGGGCTCGGCTCCACCCGCGACCACGACACGATCAGCCGCACGACGTTCCAGCCGATCGCCGCGATCCGCTTGGGGTCGCTCTTCGTGAGGGGGAGCGTGGGCGGGACGGCGGTGCCCTGCCAGTACTCGCCGAGCTGGTTGACGTTGACGCCGCGCAACAGGACGTGGCGGCCCTGCGCGTCGACGATGCGCCCGCCGTGGGCGCGGTCGGGCACGGCGTGCAGCGCGGGGAGCGTCCCGGCCTGGGCGGTCGCGGCCAGGGCGGCCAGGCAGGTCAGGGTCAGGGCGGCGAGGCGCAGGGCGTGGCTCATGCGGGGGGCTCCGGGGCGAGGCTGGCGTGGATGAGGCGGGCGAGCTCGTCGTCCAGGGCGCCCGGGTCGACGCCCTCGATGGTGCCCTGCGAGGAGAGGAAGGACTGGCCGAGCAGCAGCAGCGCGGCTGCGATCACCCGGGGCTCGCCGGCGCGGATCGAGCCGTCGGCCTGGCCGTCGGCGACGCTCGTGGTGAGCAGGCCCAGGGCGTGGCGCTGGGTCTCGCCCAGGTGCCCCAGCAGGTAGGGGAGGAGCACCTCGGGCTCGACGGCGGTGATGCGCTGCAGCAGCGGGTGGTCGCGCAGGCGCCGGGCGCCGTCGACGACCAGCCAGGTCGTGCGGGCGCGCCCGTCCGCGCCTTCGGGGTGGGCGAACACCTCCTGCAACAGGACGCCGAACTCGCGCGTCATGAGGTCGCGCAGGATCGCGTCGACGTCGGGGTAGCGGCGGTAGACGGTCATCCGGCTCACGCCGGCGCGCCGGGCCACGTCGGTGAGGCTCGTGCGGCGGATGCCGAAATCCAGGACCGACGCGCGGGTGGCGTCGAGGATGGCTTCGGTCATCGGATCGGTCACGTGGTCACGGGGACGGTCTCGGCGGTGATCAGGGCCTGCACGGCGGCCTGGGCGCGGTCCCGGTCGCGGGGGATGAGGCCGATGCGGGTGCGGCGGTCCAGGATGTCGTCGGCCTCCAGGGCACCTTCGGAACGTAGCGCGTGCAGCACTTCCACGCGCAGCACGTCGCCGCCGGGCACGAGCGGCTCCAGCAGGTCGGGATCGCCGCCCGCGAGCGCCATCACGGCCGGCGCCTCCAGGCCGTGGCGATCGACCAGGCGATGTACGCGCATGCCGCGGCGCTGAGCAGCATGC
>CAZXNX010000334.1:0-3324 GCA_964642225.1 uncultured Solirubrobacteraceae bacterium
CGGCCTCCGGGCGGCGGCGCGATCGCGTCGACGTCCTTGCCGCCGCGGGCCAGCAGCCACGATACGACCGAGTTGGAGTTCCACATCTCGCCGGCCCCCAGCTCGTCCCTCCCCCACACGGGTCGCGGCACACGCGGCACGAGATCGAGCACCCGGCGCGCGCACGCCGCGTCGTGGCTGAGGCGCCGGGCGCCGCCGACCGCCTCCCCCACGTCCGGGATCTGGCCGCCGCGCCAGCAGCGGATCTCGTACCGGAAGATCCGCAGACGCGCCGCCCACCGCGCGCCCACCGCCCCTTCGCCGACGACGCCGCGGCGCGCTCCATCCGCGGTGACCGGCGTCATCTCGATCACGAACCGGTCGGGGCCGCACGTGACCTCGAGCGCCGAGTGGTAGAGGTCGCACGCGGGCCGTCCGGCGATCCGCGCCGCGACCGCCTCGTAGGCCCGGCCGTTGAAGCGCACGAAGTGCCCGCCCGCGCCCAGCGGCAGCCAGTAGAGATCGACGGAGCCGGCCACGGCCCGAGGATCACACATCCGTCGGGCGCGATGATCGACGTCGGCGCCGGCGCTACCCTGCGTGCGTGTCCACGCAGGTCTTCGAGCTCCGCGTGATCCAGTCGGGTGGGCCGGCCGGCGGCGACGCCATGCGCGCCGCGCTCGTCCGCCGGGCGAAGCGCCTCGCGTGGCTCGGGATCGGCTGGCATGTCGTCGAGGCCACGGTGGCGGTCCTGGCGGGGCTGGCCGCGTCGTCCGTCGCCCTCATCGGGTTCGGCGCCGACTCGGTGATCGAGTCGGTGGCGGGCTTCGTGGTGCTGTGGCGGTTCGCCACCTCCAGACCGGGCGCAGAGCGCCGAGCACAGCGACTGATCGCCATCAGCTTCTACGTGCTCGCGGCCTACATCACGGTGGACGCCGTGCGCGCGCTCGTCCTCGCCGACGAGCCCGCCGTCTCGTGGGTCGGGATCGGCCTGGCGGCAGTCACCGCCGTCACGATGCCGCCGCTGGCCATCGCCAAGGCGCGGGTCGGGGCGGCGCTCTCCTCCAGCGCGACGGCGAGCGAGGGCCGGCAGAACATGCTGTGCGCCTATCTGTCGCTCGGCCTGCTCGTGGGGCTCGGCCTGAACGCGGCGTTCGGCCTGTGGTGGGCCGACCCGCTCGTGGCGCTCGGCATCGCCGCTGTCGCGGTCCGCGAGGGCCGCGAGTCGTGGCGCGGCGAGGATGCCTGCTGCGCCGTGCCGGGCCTCGCCGACGACTGCCGTTGAGGCGTCCCCGCCCGTCAGCGTCACCGGGCGCGGACCCCACGGGGCGATCGGGGCCGGAACGTGATGCGATACGCGCATGACCGACACCGTGCCGCCCGCCCCCGAGGATGAGGTCCGCGACGAGCTGCAGGAGCTGCTGCGCCGCATCGCCCTGACCGAGGACGCCGCGCGGCCCGAGGCGGTGCAGCGACGCCACGACGCCGGCGGCCGCACCGCCCGGGAGAACGTCGCCGATCTCGTCGACTCCGGCACGTTCGTCGAGTACGGGCGCTTCGCGATCGCCGCCCAGCGCCGGCGGCGCTCGGTAGAGGAGCTCATTGAGAAGACCCCCGGCGACGGGATCATCGCCGGGACGGCGCGCATCAACGGTGAGGAGTTCGGGGACGCGGCCGCCTGCGCGGTGCTCTCCTACGACTACACCGTGCTGGCCGGCACCCAGGGCGCGCTCGGGCACCTCAAGAAGGACCGGTTGTTCGACCTGATCGAGCGGATGCGGCTGCCCACCGTGTTCTTCGCCGAGGGCGGCGGCGGACGCCCCGGGGACACCGACTACCCGGTCGTCTCGGCGCTGCACGTCCGTGCCTTCGCCCTGTGGGCGCGGTTGTCGGGGCTGGTCCCGCGGATCGCGATCGTCAAGGGCCGCTGCTTCGCGGGCAACGCCGTGATCGCGGGATGCTCGGATCTGATCGTCGCCACCCGGGACGCCTCGATCGGCATGGGCGGCCCGGCCATGATCGCCGGCGGCGGCATGGGCGACGTGGCCGCCGACGACGTCGGGCCGGTGAGCATGCAGGAGCCCAACGGGGTGATTGATGTCGTCGTCGAGGACGAGGCCGAGGCGGTCGCCGTCACCAAGACGCTGCTCGGCTACTTCCAGGGCCCGGTCGAGGAGTGGAGCGCGGGCGATCAGCGGTCGCTCGGCAGCCTCCTCCCCGATCGTGAGCGCCGGGCCTACGACGTGACGCCGATCATCGAGCGGCTGGCCGACACCGGCTCGGTGACGGTGCTGCGCAAGCGCTTTGCGCCCGAGCTGGTCACCGCGTTCGCCCGCATCGAGGGCCGGCCCGTCGGCGTGATCGCCAACAACACGAAGTACATGGCCGGCGCGATCACCAGCAACGCCGCGGACAAGGCCTCCCGCTTCCTGCAGCTCTGCGACGCGTTCGAGATCCCCGTCGTCTCGCTCGTCGACACGCCGGGCATGATGGTCGGCATCCCGGCCGAGAAGACCGGCCTGGTACGCCACACCTCGCGGCTGCTGGTCACCGCCGCCGCGCTGCGGGTGCCGTTCATCGCCGTGGTGCTGCGCCGCGCCTACGGCCTCGGCGCCCAGGCGATGATGGCGGGCAGCCTGCACGAGCCGTTGCTGACGGTGGCCTGGCCCAGCGCCCACCTGGGCCCCATGGGGCTGGAGGGGGCGGTGCGCCTGGCGTTGCGCAAGGAGCTCGAGGCGATCGAGGACGACGAGGCGCGCGAGCAGCGGGTGCGCGACGTCACCGCGCTGGCCCAGGAGAACGCCAAGGCCCTCAACGCCGCCCAGCTCTTCGAGCTCGACGACGTGATCGACCCGGCGCGGACACGCGCGCTGATCGCCAGCACGCTCGTCGCCGCCACCGCCCACACCACGGCGGCCGAGCACGGCCACCGCTTCGTCGACACCTGGTAGGCGCCGTTGGTCGCGCTACGGCGCAACCGTCGGCAGCGCCACCGCCACCTTCGAGAGCGCGAGCGAGCCGCCCAGGCGCGGCGTGGCGTATGCGACCGTCGCGGCGACGAGCTGCAGCGTCACCGTGGCGCCCTTGGGCATGCGCTGGGCGACGATCTCCAGCGGCCGGGTCACGGAGTGGGTCCTGCCGTCGAGGACCAGGGGGATCGGCGTGATCTGGTTGCCGAGCACGACCCCGCTCGCGTCGTCGACGAGCTGGCCGAACACGCGGGCCGGCCGCGGGCCCGAAGCGGTGCCGCGGTAGGTCAGGGTCACCTGCGGCGCCCCGGCGACGAGCGTGGCGCGCGGGGCGCGGACCCGCACGTTGACGGCGTTGGCCGCCCTGGCCGGGGTC
>CAZXNX010000335.1:0-3302 GCA_964642225.1 uncultured Solirubrobacteraceae bacterium
GGCCGGAGGCGTTGTAGACCGCCTCGACCATGTAGAGCAGCCCCTGGCTCGCCGTGGCGGTGTACGCGCGCGCGCCGGTGGCCGACGCGCCGATCGCCACCGACATGGCGGCGAACTCGGACTCGACGTTGACGAACTCGCAGGGGTGCAGCTCCCCCGTCTTGACGAGCTGCGAAAGCGCTTCGACGATGTGCGTCTGCGGCGAGATCGGGTAGGCGCAGATCACCTCGGGCCGGCACAGCGCCACGCTCTCGGCGACCGCGCGGGAGCCCTCGAGTTGCTCAAGCACCGGCCAGCTCCCGCATCTCGTTCTCCACGTGCTCCAGGGCCGCCTCGGCCGCCGCGATGTTGGAGGCGGCGACCCGGGGCGGGAACTTGGCCTCCAGCGCGGTGGCGATGGCCTCCATCGTGATCATGCCGCTGAGGGCCGCGAAGCCGCCGAGCAGCACCGCGTTGGGCACGGGGCGCCCGGTGTGGCGCACGGCGATCTCCGTGGCGGGGACGGTGAGCAGCCGCTCGTGGCGAAAGCCCTGGGCCCACTCCGCCAGGCCGAGCTCGTCGAAGCTGCGGCGGGAGTTGATGAGCACGTAGCCGTCGTCGAGCAGCCCGCTGAACACGTCGACCTGATGCAGCAGCGTGGGGTCCTGGATGATCAGCGCGTCGGGGGCGACGATCGGCTCGCGCACCCGGATCGGGTGGTCGTCGATGCGGCAGTAGGCGACCACCGGGGCGCCGGTGCGCTCGGAGCCGAAGCTCGGGAACGCCTGGGCGTGGCGGCCCTCCGCGAAGGCGGCGGCGGACAGCAGCTCCGCCGCCGTGACGACGCCCTGCCCTCCCCGTCCATGGATCCGCACCTGGAACATCCGCCCTCTTTCCCGTTCACGCTGCTGGTGCCCAGTCAAGCCGGTCCCGCGCCGTGCGGCAACCGGGAAAAGCCGCAGCCCGATGGGGGTGCGCCCGGTGCCGGGCGGGCCGACCCGCAAGGAGGATGCGGCCCGCATGTCGAATGCGGGAGGGTGCAGACCCCGACTGAACGCATGGAGCGGCGCTTCCGCGTCCCGATCATCCTGGCCACCCTGCTGGTGATCCCGGTGCTGATCCTGCAGGGGTTCGAGGTGTCGCAGCCGTGGGAGACGGTCGGCTACGTGCTCGACTGGATCCTGTGGCTGACCTTCGCGGCCGAGGTGGTGGCCATGCTGACGGTCAGCGACGACCGCCGGGGCTGGGCGCGCGCACACGTCCTGGACATCCTCATCGTCGTCCTCACCCCGCCCGTCGGGCAGACCGTGCTGCACTCCTTCCGCGTCCTGCGGCTGCTGCAGCTCGTGCGGCTGGCCCGGGTGGCGTCGCTCCTGCGCGGCGTGTTCACCATCGAGGGGGTGCGCTTCGTCGCCTTCCTGGCCTTCGTGACGCTCATCGTCGGCGCGCAGGCGTTCATCACCGCCGAGTCCGCACACGACTCGATCTGGGCCGGGCTCTACTGGGCGCTCGGCGCGATGACCACCGCCGGGTCCGGCAGCGTGGTGGCGACCACCGCCACGGCCGCGGCGGTCGGCTCGGTGCTGACCGTCGTCGGGATCTCGTTCGCGGCGGTCATCACCGGCGCGATCGCCGAGCGCTTCGTGGCGTCGGAGAGCACCCTGGTGCAGGACACCGCCGAGGACCTGCGACAGGACCTCCTCATGCACGACAAGCTCGACGTCCTGCTGGAACGGCTCGACCGCCTGGAGGCGGCGGTCGCCGAGGGCCGCGCGACGCCGGATCCGTAGGCCCCGGCCGGTCGCAAGGAGGTCGCAAGGACACGGCAATGGTGCCGCAAGGCGCCCGGCCGAGAGTGCTCCCACACACCGACCGAACGGGAGACCCTCATGTCCACGCTCAGCCCCATCCGCTCCTCCGTCACCGCCATCCGGCCCGGTGACGCGGCCTACGACCAGGCCCGCATGGCCTGGAACCTCTTTGCCGACCAGCGGCCCGCCGCAATCGTCGAGGCCCGCGACACGGCCGACGTCGTCGCGGCCGTGCACCTGGCCCGCGAGCTCGGCGTGCAGGTCGTGCCGCAGGGCACCGGCCACCTGGCCGTCGCGCTGCCGTCCATGGAGGACGCTCTCCTGCTGAAGACCGCGATCGGCGGGGTCGCGGTCGATCCCGTCACCCGCACCGCCCGCGTGGGCGCCGGGGCCGTGTGGAAGGACGTCGTCGACGCCGTCACCCCGTACGGGCTGGCCGCGCTCTCGGGCTCCTCGCACGACGTCGGCGTGGTCGGCTACACCCTCGGCGGCGGCGCCAGCTGGCTGGCCCGCGCCAAGGGCCTGGCCGCCAACCACGTCCGCGCCATCGAACTGGTCACCGCCGACGGCGACGTCGTGCGCTGCGACGCCACCCACGAGCCCGAGCTGTTCTGGGCGCTGCGCGGCGGCGGCGGCAACTTCGGCGTGGTCACGGCGATCGAGCTGGAGCTGTTCCCGATCACCGAGGTGTTCGCGGGGATGACCGTGTGGCCCGCGAGCCAGGCGCGCGAGGTGCTGACGGCGTGGGCGGCCTGGTGCCGCACCGCCCCGGACGCGGCGACCACGTCCTTTCGCATCCTGCGCCCGCCGGCGCTCCCGGACGTGCCGGAGCCGATGCGCGACACGCCGATCGTCGTGATCGACGGCGCCGTGCTGGCCGACGCGCCGCAGGCCGGTGCGATGCTCGCGCCGTTCCGCGGGGTCGGCACGCCGATGGTGGACACGTGGACGACGATGTCCCCCGCCGGCCTGATCGAGATCCACATGGATCCGCCCGGGCCGGTCCCGGCCAGCGGCGACACCGCGATCCTGGAGGACCTCGACGCGGCGGGCATCGACGCGTTCCTGGCCGCCATCGACCCGGAGGTCGTCACGCCGCTGCTGATGGCGGAGCTGCGGCAGCTCGGCGGGGCCCTGGGCCGCACCCCGCAGGGTGCCGGCGCCCGCGACCGCTTCGAGGGGGCCTTCCTGCTGTTCGCGGCCGGGATGCCGGTCACGCCCGAGGTGACGGCCGCCCTGCACGAGCGCCTCGCGCGCGTCGTGGCGGCGATGCGGCCGTGGTCGACGGGTACCGTGTACCTCAACTTCGCCGAGGGCGGCGGCGAGGCCGCCAACGCCTACGGCGACGGGGTCTACGCGCGGCTGCGGGAGGTGCGCGGCGCCTGGGATCCGCAGGAGCGGTTCATGGCCAGCCACCGCATCGCGGCCGAGTGATCAACGGGCGGGGGGGGGGGGGCGCTGTACCGCCGCCCCGCGCGGGCAGCGTCCCGCGGTGGGCCGGGTGAAGCGCGG
>CAZXNX010000336.1:0-3278 GCA_964642225.1 uncultured Solirubrobacteraceae bacterium
AGCGCACCGGCGCCGCGGAGCATCTCCACGATCTGCCGTGTGGTGTTGCCGCGCACGATCGAGTCGTCGACGACGACGAGGCGCTTGCCGCGCACCACCTCGGGCAGCGGGTTGAACTTCAGCCGCAGGCCGCGCTTGCGCAGCTCCTGGCCGGGCTGGATGAAGGTGCGGGCCACGTAGCGGTTCTTGACGAAGCCGTCGTCCTGGGGCAGGCCGCTGGCACGGGCGTAGCCGCGGGCGGCGGCGTTGCCGGAGTCCGGCACGGCGATCACCAGGTCGGCCTCGACCGGCGATTCGCGGGCGAGGATCTCGCCCATCCGGCCGCGGCTGGCGTGCAGCACGTCGCCGCCCATGCGCGAGTCGGGGCGGGCGAAGTAGATCGACTCGAACACGCAGAACGCCTCGCGGGCGCCGGAGACGACCTGCTTGGTGCGGATGCCGTCGGCGCCGATGGAGACCATCTCGCCGGGCAGGATGTCGCGCATCCGCTCGAAGCCGATGAGGTCCAGGGCACAGGACTCACTGGCCACGCAGTAGCGGCCGTCGAGGTGGCCGAGCACGAGCGGGCGGATGCCCGCGGGGTCGCGGAAGGCGATCACGCGGTCGCGGGTCATCACCACGGTGGAGAACGCGCCCTTCAGGCGTGGCAGCACGTCGGCGACGGCCTCCTCGCACGTCTCGGCGGGATGACTGGCCAGCAGCGCGGCGATGATCTCGGAGTCCGAGGTGGAGGAGAAGGTGACGCCCTGCTCGCGCATCTCGGCGTGCAGCTCGACGGCGTTGATCAGGTTGCCGTTGTGGGCCAGCGCGATCTCGCGGCGGTTGCCGCCGGCACCGGCCGAGCGGTGCACGGGCTGCGAGTTCTCCCACTCGTTGGAGCCGGTGGTGGAGTAGCGCACGTGGCCGATGGCCAGGTCGCCGCCCAGGGCGCGCAGGTCGTGCTCCTTGAAGACCTGGTTGACCAGGCCCAGCGCGCGCTGGGTGATGATGTAGCCGCCCTCGTCGGCGGCGGCGATGCCGGCCGACTCCTGCCCGCGGTGCTGCAGGGCGTAGAGCGCGAAGTAGGCCAGGCGCGAAACGTCGTGACCGGGCGCATATATGCCGAAGACGCCGCATTCATCGCGGGGCCCTTCACGCTCGTCGGGATCGACCAGAGCGTCCTTCACGGGGTCGCCACCACAGGGCCAACGGTAGCAGCGACGCCCGCCGGACCCGCGACCGGCCTCCCGCCCCCGTCGTCTGCATTAGCGTCCGCACCATGCGATCCGTGGTGGTGGGCCTGTTCACCGTGCTCCTCGTGGCCGTCGCCGTGCCCGCCGCCGAGGCGGCCGGCCGCTGCGGCACGCACCCCTGGTGCTCCACCGCGCTGTCGCCGGACGACCGCGCCGGCCGGCTGCTGCAGGCCCTGACCCCGGCCGAGCGGGTCTCCCTCCTCGGCGGCGACGACCTGCTCGGGGTCCTGGGCGGGGCCGGCCACCACACCGGCACGAGCGACGGGGTCCCCCGCGTGGACCTGCCCACCCTGTACATGAGCGACGGGCCCGCGGGCTCGCGCCAGGGCTCGGCCACCGCGATGCCCGCGCCGATCGCCCTGGGGGCGAGCTTCGACCGCGCGACGGCGACGCGGTACGGCGCGCTGGTGGGCGACGAGGTGCGCAAGAAGGGCAACGACCTCGTCTTCGCCCCCACTCTCGACATCATGCGCACGCCCCTGGGCGGCCGGACCTTCGAGAGCTACGGCGAGGACCCGTTCCTCACCGGGACGCTGGGGACGAGCTGGGTGCAGGGCGCCCAGCGGGCCGGCGTGATCGCCACCGTCAAGCACGTGGCGGCCAACAACCAGGAGGGCAAGCTCGCCGAGGGCACGACGGCGGACGACGCGCTCATCCGGCCGATCGCCGCCGGCAGCCGCTTCACCGTGAACGCCAACGTCGACGCCCGCACGCTGCGCGAGATCTACCTGGCGCCGTACGAGGCGGCGATCACGGACGGCCACGCCGGCGCCGCGATGTGCTCCTACAACCGCCTCGGCGGCTCGTTCGCCTGCCAGAACGACGCGCTGCTCAACGGGATCCTGCGCAAGGACTGGGGTTTCCAGGGCGCGGTCATCGCCGACTACGGCGCCGTGCACGACACCGCCGCCGCGCTGAACGGCGGGCTGGACATCGAGCCATGGCCCGGCACGCTGCTGGGCTCCGCCGCCGTCAACGAGGCGCTGGCCGCCGGGACGGTGACCCAGGCGACGGTCGACCGGTCGGTGCGCCGCACCCTGCGCATGATGTTCGCGTCCGGCATGTTCGACCGCGCGGCCTATCGCGAGGACGACACGCAGATCGACCAGGCGGGCCACGCGCGCCAGGCCCGCACGGTGGCGGAGTCCGGGACGGTGCTTCTGGAGAACCGCGGCCTCCTGCCGCTCGCCACCAAGGGCCTGAAGTCGGTCGCGCTCATCGGGGTGGGGGCCGACACCTTCCGGGGCGGAGGCGGCTCCTCCAAGGTCGTGCCGTTCCGCACCGTGACGCTGCGCCAGGCGCTGACCGCGCGCCTGGGCGCCGGCGTGGACGTGCGCTACGACCCGGGCAACGATCCCGCCGTGGCCGCGGCGCTGGCCAAGGACGCCGACGTGGCCATCGTCGTCGGGGTCGACAGCAGCAGCGAGGGCGGCGACCGGCGCTGCCTGCGCCTGTCCTGCACCGACGGGCTGACGCAGCAGGACGCGATGATCGACGCCGTGGCCGCCGCCAACCGCCGGACGGTCGTCGTGCTGCAGACCTCCGGGCCCGTCCTCACGCCGTGGCGCGACCGCGTGCAGGCGCTGCTGGAGGCGTGGTACCCCGGTGAGAGCGGCGGCGAGGCCGTCACCCGGGTGCTGCTGGGCGACGCCGAGCCGGGCGGGCGCCTGCCCGCCACCTTCCCGAAGCGGGAGGAGGACGAGGCCACGGCCGGCGACCCCGAGGCCTACCCCGGCGTGGACGACCATGTTCGATACAAGGAGGGCGTGCTCGTCGGCTACCGCTGGTTCGACGCGCGGCGCATCACCCCGGCCTACCCGTTCGGCGCCGGCCTCTCCTACACCACGTGGCGCTACCGCGACCTGCGCATCCACCGCTCCCGCGGGCGGGCGCCGGCCACCGTGAGCGTGACCGTCACCAACACCGGCAGGCGGCGCGGCAGCGACGTCGCTCAGCTCTACCTGCGCATCCCGGCGCCGCGGGCCGGCCAGGTGGCCGCGCCCCGCCAGCTCAAGGGCTTCCGCCGGGTGGCGCTCAAGCCCGGGC
>CAZXNX010000337.1:0-3277 GCA_964642225.1 uncultured Solirubrobacteraceae bacterium
ACTTCTTCAACATGCTCGAGCGCGAGCGCCTGGAGTCCAAGAAGATCTCCAAGACCAACGCCGTCACCTCGGTGGCCGGCCTGGAGATGAAGGCCGAGGACGTACATGTCGGCCCGTCCGACTACGTGCCGTGGCTCACCGACCGCAAGTGGGCGCACATCCGCGTCGAGGGCCAGGCCTTCGGCGACGTGCCGCTCGACCTGGAGCTCAAGCTCGAGGTGTGGGACTCGCCCAACTCCGCCGGCATCGTCATCGACGCCGTGCGCTGCTGCAAGCTGGCCCTCAACCACGGGATCGGCGGCCAGCTCGACGGCCCCAGCTCGTACCTCATGAAGTCGCCGCACAACCAGCGTCCCGACGAGATCGCCCGTCAGGACACCGAGAAGTTCATCGCCAAGTACGCCGGCAAGTCGCTCGCCGGCCGTGCGATCAAGGCCAAGCCGGCGGCCAAGGCCGCCCGCAAGCCCGCCGCCCGCAAGCCGGCGGCCAAGAAGCCCGCCGCGCCCAAGGCGTAGCCGGCCTCGTCCGAAGCTGACGCGACGGCCCGCCCCCGGCGGGCCGTCGCCGCTTCGCCGCCCCTCTATCCTCCGGATGGCATGACCGAGTCCCTCGCGATCGCGCACGTGACCCCGCACCCGTGGGGGACTCCGCACGAGGTCAACCGCCACGTCGAGCGGATCTGCACCGACCTCGCCGCCCGCGGCCACCGCGTCGTCATCGTCGCGCCGTCGGACTCCCAGGAGCTGGTGCGCAGCACGCGCGCCGCCATCCGCAAGGCCGGTCGGGAGGGTCCTGACGACCTGCTGCCGGCCCCGGGCGAGCCGCCCCGCGTCCTGGCCGTCGGCGAGGCCCTGCCCGCCTTCACCACCCGCACGCGCTCCACGCTGCCGATCGACGTCTCGCGCACGATCGAGGATCTCTTCACCGTGGCGCCGCTGGACATCTGCCACGTGCACGAGCCGTTCGCCCCCAGCACGAGCGCGGCGGCCCTGCGCCACTCCCGCGCGCTCAACGTCGGCACGTTCCACACCCCCACCGAGCGCCTGCTCTCCACCCAGGTGGCCCGCAAGCTCGTGGCGCTCGTCTTCGGCCGGCTCGACACCCGCATCGCCGCCTTCCCCGCCACACGGGAGCTGATGGACCGCTACTTCCCCGGCGACTACACCGTGGTGGCGCCCGGCACCGACGCCCCCGCCGTCGCCCACGACGCGCCGGCGCCCGGCGAGCCGCTGCGCCTCGTCTTCGTCGACGTCGAGGAGCGCGGCGCCCTGCGCACCTTCCTGCGCGCGATGCGCCGCCTGGCCGACCTCGACGGCTGGGAGGCGACGATCCTCAGCGCCAGCGGCGAGTCGTCCACCGCCCCCGTCCCCCAGCGGCTGCGCGACCGCATCCGCTACGTGGACCCCGCCGACGCCGACGAGGCCACGGTGCTGGCCCGCGCCGACGTGCTGGTGTGCGCCTCCGACGGCGACGACCCCGCCCCGGACCTCATCCTGCGTGCCCTGGCGGCCGGCGTCGTGCCGCTCGTCAGCCGGCTGCCCGTCTACGAGGACGTGCTCGCCGACGGCGCCGGATCCCTGCTCTTCGAGCGCAAGGACACCGAGACGCTGGGCGCCCAGGTGCGCCGGCTGGTGGAGGACCCCGAGCTGCTCGGCCGCCTGCGGGCCGGAGCGCCCGCGGTGCGCCCGTGGGCGGAGGTGACCGACGAGGTCGAGGGGATCTACCGGGCGCTGGCCGCCCGCCGCCACGATCCCACCGGCGACCCGGTCATCCGGGCCCGGCTGCAGGACCGCCGGATCATCGACGTCGACCTGCACATGCACACCGACCACTCCTCCGACAGCGCCACGCCGGTGGAGGTGCTGCTGGCCACCGCCCGCGACCAGGGCTTCGGGGCGATCGCGGTGACCGACCACAACGAGGTCTCCGGCGCCTTCGACGCGCAGGCAAAGGCCGCCGCCTACGGCGTCAAGGTGATCATCGCCGAGGAGGTCAAGACCGAGCACCAGGGCGAGGTCATCGGCCTGTTCCTCACGGAGAAGATCCCCCGCGGCCTGTCGATGGCCGAGACGGTGGCGGAGATCAAGCGCCAGGGCGGCCTGGTCTACGTGCCCCACCCCTTCGACCGGATGCACTCGGTCCCCGACTACGAGCACCTGCTCCCGATCCTCGACGACATCGACGCGATCGAGATCTACAACCCGCGCGTGGCGATCGGCTCCTTCAACGAGGAGGCGCAGCGGTTCGCCGCCAAGTACCGGATCGTGGCGGGGGCCGGATCGGACTCCCACGTGGCCCAGGGCCTGGGCTCGGTGCGCATCCGCATGCGGGACTTCGACGGCCCCGAGGAGTTCCTGGAGTCGTTGCGCAGCGCCGAGATCGTCACGAAGTCCGGGACCCTGCTCTACGTGCAGGCGCTGAAGTTCCTGGAGACGAAGGCCACGCCGGCGGGGGCGCGCCGCGCCCGCCGCGCGCGCCGGGTCAAGCGAGCGACACGCAAGCCGTGATGCAGCGGCAGGGAGATCACGGGCCGGTTGCGAAACCCATGACACCCATGCCCGCCACTGACGACGAGATCCGCGAGAAGTACCTCGAGCGGGCCATCCGCGAACTGAACTCCCTGACCGGGGAGCTGCAGAGCTGCCCCGACTGCCCGCGCGGCAACCGCACCCCCGTGCTGGGGTCCGGCCACCCGCAGGCCGACGTGTTCCTGCTGAAGTTCGCCCCCACCCCCTCGGAGATCGAGGAGGGCGTCGCCTTCTACGGCCGCAGCGGCGCCGCGCTCATGAAGTCCTTCAAGCGCCTGGGCATCGATCCGCTCACGGTCTACGGCACGCTCTGCGTGAAGTGCCCGGTGCAGGACACGAGCCTGGCCGACCCCGCCTGCGTGGCCCGCGTGCTGGACGAGCTGGCCATCGTGCAGCCCCGGCTCGTGGTGCTGATGGGCGACGACGCCCTCATCACCCTCAACGACCTCGACGTCCCGCTGGCCAAGACCATCGGCCCGGAGCGCGGGATCGTGCAGCCCTTCACCCCGTCGATGGAGGCGCTGGTCGTCCCCAACATCGACGACTCGCTCGACGAGGAGTCGACCAAGCGCTCCTTCTGGCGCTCGTTCCGCGCCCTCGGCGAGTGGCACGCCGACCTCCCGCCCTACTGATCGGGACGAGGGGGCCGCGATGCGCACGGTCGCCGTCGTCCTCGCGGCGTTCGCCTACTGCCTGCTGAGCGCCGTCCTGCCCGACGTGCCGCCGGGCGTCGACGGCACGATCGGCGC
>CAZXNX010000338.1:0-3277 GCA_964642225.1 uncultured Solirubrobacteraceae bacterium
GCTCGGTGGTGGTCGTCTTGCCGGCGTCGATGTGCGCCATGATCCCGATGTTCCGGGTGCGCTCGAGGGGGAAGTCGCGGGGCATGCTGAAGTCTCTGTTCGGTCGTTCGGGACGGGTGCGGGCAGAAAAAACGGGCCACTCGGGCCCGCGCGCGCAGCAGGAGGGTTCCCGGTTGCGGCGCTATGTGCTCGAGGTGTCCATCCTGGGGCGCACAAATGGCTCGCGGTGATCGGCGGAAGGTCCTCCGGGCCGCGAAGCGACGCTGGACCATAGCAGAGATCCCCTGACCCTTTCGGCACGTGCGCGCGGTGCGCGAACGGCCGTCGCCGGTCGATGTGGCAGGGTGACGGGACCGTGGCCGACCCCTCCCCCTCCCCCGGCTCCACGCCGCTGCGCGCCGGCCTCCTCGGACTGGCGCTCGTGGCGGCGCTGGCCCTCCTGGCCGCCACCTTCAGCGACGTCATCGTGGTCACCCTCGGCGGGCGCCGCACACTGGCCGCCGACACCGGCTGGGACCGCCACGGCCCGGCGCTGCTCCTGCTCGGCCTCGCCTGCGCGGTGCTCGGGGTGCTGGCGTGGCGCGGCACCCGGATCGCCGCCGCCGGGCTGATCCTCGTCGGCGTCACCGTCGTGCTCATCGTGCTGCTGGGCGACGTCGGCGACCTGCACACCACCGGCGCGATCGCCGGCTCCTCCGAGAACGCAACCACCGATCCCGCCGCCGGCTTCTTCCTGGAGTCGCTGGGCGGCGTGCTGGCCGTGTTGGCCGGCGGCGGGTTCCTGCTGGCCGGCCGCACCCCGCCGCCGCCGGATAGCATCGGCCGCCGATGACGTCCGCCCTGCAATCGGTCCGCGATCGCCTGCGGCTGCGCCAGCGCTTCCGCGACCGCTCCGAGGTCAAGGGCGACGGCGAGCTGCACTGGTGGCTGCGGGAGTGGGATCCGATCCTGCGCGACGGCGGCTTCAGCCCGCCTGACGTGCTGGACCTGCTCGACGGCGAGCCGGTGGGCGACAGCTACGAGGTGCGCCGCTGGCAGCAGGCCCGGGCCGAGGTGCCGCGGGTCCTGCGCGAGGCGGCGATCGACGACCCCTCCTTCTTCGACGGCAAGGTCGTGGTGGACATCGGGCCCGGCGCCCTGGGGTTCCCCGACGCGTGCCCGGCCCGGATCAGCATCGGCGTCGAGCCGCTGGCCCAGCGCTTCGCCGACGCCGGGCTGCTGCTCCCCGATTCCCACGCCATCTACCTGCCGGTGCGCGCGGAGGCGATCCCCCTCGTCGGCGGATGCGTCGATGTGGTGGTGGCACGCAACAGCCTCGACCACGTCGACGACCCGCGGGCCACGGTGCAGGAGGCGGCGCGCATCCTGCGTCGCGGCGGCGTCCTCATCCTCAACTTCGACGTGGACCACACGCCGACGGAGACCGAGCCGCACGCGCTGAGCGTCAGCGGCGTCCGCGACTGGGTGTCAGCGGACTTCACCGTCACCCACCTGCGCGAGCTGGATCACGGCCACGGCCACGACGGCCACGCCGTCATCCTCGTGGCGACCCGCAGCTGATCAGCGCGGCGGTGCTACCAACGGTAATGCGCGAAGGCCTTGTTGGCCTGCGCCATGCGGAAGATGTCGTCCTTGCGCTTGTACGCGCCACCCTGCGACGACTGCGCGTCCATCAGCTCGTTGGCGAGCCGCTGGGCCATGGTCTTCTCGCGACGGTTGCGCGCGAACTCGACGAGCCAGCGGATGGCCAGCGTGCGCGAGCGGCGCGGCGGGACCTCGACGGGCACCTGGTAGGTGGCGCCGCCGACCCGGCGGGAGCGCACCTCGAGGGCGGGCGTGAGGGCCTTGATGGAAAGTTCGAGTGCCTCGACCGGATCCTTCCCGGTCTTCTCGGCGATGATGGCGAGCGCGTCGTAGACGATCGTCTCGGCGGTGCTCTTCTTGCCGTCCAGCATGACCTTGTTGATGACCTGCTGGACGAGGCGCGAGCGGTAGACGGCGTCCGGCTCGACGACGCGGATGGTGGCGGAATTACGACGCATGGTGGGTCCTTACTTCTTCTTGACGCCGTACTGCGAGCGGGCCTTCTTGCGATCGCTGACGCCGGCGGCGTCGAGCGTGCCGCGCACGACCTTGTAGCGCACACCCGGCAGATCCTTGACGCGACCACCACGCACGAGCACGACGGAGTGCTCCTGCAGGTTGTGGCCCTCGCCCGGAATGTAGGCCGTGACCTCGATGCCGCCGGAGATCCGGACACGCGCGACCTTGCGCAGTGCCGAGTTCGGCTTCTTGGGCGTGGTGGTGTACACGCGGGTGCACACTCCACGCCGCTGCGGGGCAGCGGTCTTCTTCTTGCGCCCCTGCCCGGACTTGAGACCCGGGGTGGAGAGCTTCTTGGGCTTGGACTTGCGGCCCTTGCGGACCAGCTGGCTGGTAGTCGGCATGCGGCGCGAGATGGTAGCAGCGCGGCCCTTGCGCCGCGCCGCGCCTCGCGCGGGCCTCAGGCCGAGACCAGCGCCGCGAGCGCCTGCTCCGGGGGCGTGAACTCCAGGCCCTGGGCCAGCGCGACCGGCTCGTAGGTGAGCTTGCCGCCGCACACGTTGAGCCCGGCCATGAAGCCCGGGTCGCTGTGCAGGGCCGCCGAGGCGCCCTCGTTGGCGAGCTTGACCACGAACGGCATGGTGGCGTTGGTGAGCGCGAAGGTCGAGGTGATCGGCACCGCGCCCGGCATGTTGGCCACGCAGTAGTGGGTGATGCCGTCGACCTCGTAGGTCGGGTCGCTGTGGGTGGTGGCGCGGGAGGTCTCGAAGCAGCCACCCTGGTCGATCGACACGTCGACGAGCACGGCGTTCTTCTTCATGAGGCCGAGCTGCGCCCGGGTGACGACGCGCGGCGCCTTGGCCCCGTGGACGAGCACCGCGCCGATGACGAGGTCGACCTCGGGGAGCAGCTGCTCGATCGCCAGCGTCGAGGCGTAGACGGTGGAGGCGCGGTTGTTGAGGATGGTCTCCAGGTCGCGCAGGCGGTCGATGGAGCGGTCGAAGACGTACACCTCGGCGCCCATGCCGATGGCGATCTCCGCCGCGTTCTGGCCGACGACGCCGCCGCCGATGACCATCACCTTGCCCGCCGCGACGCCCGGCACGCCGCCGAGCAGCAGCCCGCGGCCGCCGAGCGGCTTCTCGAGCATGAACGCGCCGGCCTGGGTGGCGATCTTGCCGGCGACCTCGCTCATGGGCGCCAGCAGCGGCAGGCGCCCGTTGCGGTCCAGGAC
>CAZXNX010000339.1:0-3262 GCA_964642225.1 uncultured Solirubrobacteraceae bacterium
CCCTTCGGAGCGGGTCCGCGCCACGTCGTGCGATACCTGGCGCCCGATACCCATGAATCCGGTTTGACGGAGCGGGAATCGCCTAGCGTGCCCGCTCCCCAACACATGGAGTCTCCCGTGAAGAAGTTCCTCGCTGTGTGCGTCGTCGCCGCAGCCGCCCTCTCGCCCGCCGTCGCGTCTGCCGCGAAATCCTCGACAACCGAGGGGAAGACCGTGTCCTACGCCGCGGGGAAGCTCACCGTCACGTCGAAGAAGGGCACGTTCAAGTACCTCGTCGGCAAGAAGACCGACTGCGGCTACAGCCAGGGCCAGATGGGTGACTCCATGCCCTGTTCCAACCTCAAGAAGAGCAAGTACCTGAAGAAGTCCGTCACGGTGAAGTACCACCTGGACAGCAAGAAGAACCGGGTCGCCGACCTGGTCGCCGTCCACCTGTAGGACCTCGCTCCGGCCCCCGCGCCGCCGGCCTGGCGGTGTGGGATGCTGGGCCGGTGGAGAACCTCATCCGCATCGGCGCGGCGGCGGCCGCGCTCGGCGTCAGCGTCGACACGCTGCGGCGCTGGGAGAAGGCCGGGCGCGTCACGTTCGTGCGCCAGGGCGGCCAGCGCCACATGGAGGCCGCCGAGCTGGCCCGGCTGATGCACGAGCGCGGGGGCAGCGGCTCGACGAGCGCGCGCAACCGGATGGAGGGCGTCGTCGTGGCGGTCAAGCGCGATGGCGTCATGGCGCAGGTGGACATGGTGTGCGGGCCGTTCCGGATCGTCTCGCTCATGAGCCGCGAGGCGGCGGACGACCTCGGCCTGGAGCCCGGCGTGCCGGCCAGCGCCGTGGTGAAGGCCACGAACGTGGTCGTCGACGTCGCCGCGCCGTAAGAGCTTTTCCCCGGTTTCAGGGCCGTAGTTCCTATGCAGAACCTTGGTAGCGTGCCCGGGACGGCCCACCGCTTGAGGGGAAGTCCACGCACCATGCGCACCGCGCCACGAATCCCGTTGCTCCTCGCCGTCCTCGCGCTGCTCCTCGCCGTGGGCGCCCCGCCCGCCGTGGCCGCGGCGATCCGCGTCCAGAGCACCACGGACACCATCGACGCCGGCCTGAAGGACGACCTGCTCGTCCCGATGTACCGGAAGGCACAGCCGGGCGACACGCTCCGGTACGTCGGTGTCGGCTCGGGCAAGGCGCTCGACAACGCCAGGGCCGGCCTCGCCGACGTCGTGATCACGCACGCGCCGTCGCTGGAGGCCCGGTTCGTCGCCGGCGGCTTCTCCCACGAGCCGTTCGGCCGCGCGCTCTTCTCCTCCGACTACGTGATCGTCGGGCCGGACGACGACCCCGCGCGCGTCGCCACCGTCGCGCCCCACGACGCGGTCAGGGCCTTCGAGGCGATCGCCGCCGCCGGCGGGTCCGGCCACGCCGCCGACTTCATCTCCCGCGGTGACGACTCGGGCACCAACGTGCAGGAGCAGCTCATGTGGGGCCTGACGCGCACGGTGCCCAAGGCGCCCGCCTTCAACCGCGGCGACGACACGGCCCGCTCCGAGCCGGGGAGCCACGCCGCCACCGCCACGTGGTACCACCGCACGAACGTCGGGCAGGCGGCGAACCTCAACCAGGCCGCGGCGTGCGCGTTCACCAGCGGCCGGTGCTACACGATCGTCGATCGCGGGACGTTCAACCGGGCCCGGCTCGCCGGCACGATCCCCAACCTCAGGATCGTCAGCCAGCACAACGATCCCAGCGCCCGCGGGGGCGACAACCTGCTGCTCAACCCCTTCCACGCCTACATCGTCGACCCGCTGGCGGTCAAGGCCGGCCCCCCGGTGGACATCGCGGCCGCCACGCGGTTCGTGGACTTCCTCACCTCGCCGGCGTTCCAGGGCGCGGTCGCCACCTACCCGAGCGCCGCCGACCCGGCCTTCCACCCGGACGCCTTCCCCCTCCTGACCGTCTCGACCCCGCCGCCGGCGACGGCGCGCCGCGGCACCGCGATCACGCTCGGGGCGAACGTGGCCAACCGCCTGCCCCCGCAGGATCCGGTGGCCGGCATCCACGTGCGGCTGCAGCGGTCGACCGACGACGGAGCGACCTGGAGCGACGTCGGCGGGCCGGTGGCCGCCGACGCGGCCGGCCACGTCGTCTTCACCACCACGGTCGGCGCCACGACCCGGTACCGGATCGCCACACCGCGTCACCGCGACCTCAGCCCCACGAGCCGGAGCCTGGGCGCAGTGACGGTCGGCCGGCCGCGGGCCGCGGGCCTTCCGGCCGGCCTGTTTCCGTGGTCAGCGGCCTCCCACCTCCGGTCGAGCCGCGGGTAGCGCATGACGGACGTCGTGGAGATCACGCTCAGCACGCTGCGCGTGGGGCTGGAGTCGACCGCCATCGCCGCGGCCATCGGGCTGCCGCTCGGCGTCGGCCTGGCCCTCGGGCGCTTCCGCGGCCGCCGCGGCCTGTTCAGCGTCGCCAACGCCGGCATGGCCATCCCGCCGATCGCGGTCGGCCAGCTCCTGTGGCTGCTCATGTGGCCCCACTCCGCCTGGGGGCCCGGGCCGCTCGGCGGGCTGGGCTGGCTCTACACGATGAACGCGGTGATCCTCGCCCAGACGCTGCTGGCGCTGCCGATCGTCGTCGCCCTCACCGCCGCGGCCGTCCAGCGGGTGCCGCCCGCCCTGCTCGAGCAGGCGCGCGCGTTCCACGCCTCGCCCGTTCACCTCGTCGGCCTGGCGCTGCGCGAGGCACGGGCCGGGGTGCTCGCCGCGCTCATCGCCGCGCTGGGGACGGCGATGGCGTCGGTCGGCGCGATCCTCGTCGTCGGCACGTCGCTCGGGGACGCCACGCTCGCCACCGCCGCCCTCAGCGCCTGGAACATGGGCGGCGCCGACGGGCAGGCCGTCGCCTACGGCACCGTCCTGCTCGGCCTCTTCCTCCTCCTCGCCGCGGCCCTGACCACCCTTCAGCATCGGCGCACCCGGTGGATCACCGTCCGCCCGTCGTAGCCGCCGCGGCGGTCGGCGCCGAGCGCGACGGGAGCGTCGTCCTGCGTGGCGTCGATCTGGAGCTGCACCGCGGCGAGGTCGTCGCCGTGCTCTGCCCCAACGGCGCCGGCAAGTCGACCCTCGTGGCGGTCCTGGCCGGCCTCCTGCCCCCGGCCGCCGGCACCGTGGAGCGGGCCGGCACGGTGGCGGCCGCCCTGCAGGCCCCGGCGCTCGCCCACCGCACGGTGCAGGCCAACGTGGAGACGGCGCTGGCGTGGTGGGGCGTCCCC
>CAZXNX010000340.1:0-3257 GCA_964642225.1 uncultured Solirubrobacteraceae bacterium
TCTCCTCCGCCGAGGACCCGCTGGTGACGTACGAATGTGCGATCGACAACGGGACGGTCACGGGGCCGTACGCGGGCTGCTCGTCGCCCTGGACGACGCCGGCGCAGGCCGACGGCACCTACACGATCAAGGTCCGCGCCACCGACGAGTTGGGCAACGTCAGCGCGCCCGTCTCCTCGTCGTCGTTCACCATCGACACGTCCGTGCCGAACACCACGCTGGCGGGCACCGGGCCGACCGGGACGGTCTCCGACAAGACCGCGAGCTTCGCGTTCACCGCCAGTGAGAGCCCGGCCACGTTCCAGTGCAGGCTCGACACCGAGGTCGCGTTCACGACGTGCGCCAGCCCGAAGGACCTGACCGGGCTGGCCGAGGGCGAGCACACCTTCCAGGTCCGGGCCCGGGACGCCGCGGGCAACGTCGACGCGTCGCCCGCCGAGCGCAGGTGGACGGTCGACACGCTCGCGCCGGACACCACGATCGACTCCGGGCCCGCCACCACGGGATCCACGGCCACCTTCACGTTCTCCAGCGAGGCCGGGGCGACCCTCGCCTGCAGCCTCGACGGCACCGCGTTCACCACCTGCTCGGCCAGCAAGACCTACACCGGCCTGACCGCCGGCTCCCACACCTTCGCGGTGCGGGCCACCGACGCCGTGGGCAACGTCGGCGTGGCCGCCACACGCACCTTCACCAGCGATGTGATCAGCCCGGTCGTCACGATCACCGGCGGTCCGGCCGCCGGCCAGCCGACCAACGTCGACCGTCCCGTGTTCACGTTCACGTCGAACAAGCCCGGTTCGACCTTCACCTGCGCGTACGACTCCGATGTCTTCCTCCCGTGCGTCTCCGGGGCCGTGACGGCCAAGCAGCCGGCGGGCGTGCGCACCTTCTGGGTCCGGGCCTTCGACCAGTACGGCAACGCGAGCGCGGCCCTGGCCCAGCGCACGTTCACCATCGACCTCGTGGCCCCGGTGACCACCACGGTCACCCCGCCCGCGGCCACCACGGCCACCGGGATCGCCTCCGGCGTGGCCGGCTCGTCCGAGGACGGCACCTTCGAGTGCAACGTGGACGATGGGGACTGGGTGCCCTGCGATGCCACGTGGGTGACGCCGATCCTGCCCAACGGCGCTCACCGGCTCGGTGTGCGGGCGGTCGACCACGCGGGCAACCGCGACGCGACTCCCGTCTACTACGACACCACCGCAGCGGCGCCGGTCGTCACGACCACGACGACGCCCACACCGACACCGACGGTGGTGGACGACGCCATCCTCCTGACCGAGCCGAACGCGGCCAAGCCCGTCCTGCAGCTCAAGGGCACGCCCATCACGCTCCGCGCCTCCGCGGTCCGGTTCACGCTGCACTGCCCCACGGGCGTGACGAAGTGCAACGCCAGCGTGAAGCTCGTCGCGCGCGGGACGGTCAAGAAGCGCGGGCTGGCCTTCCCGGCCTACAAGGGGACCCTCAAGACCGGGGCCACCACCGTCCTGGAGTCGGCGCTCTCGGCCAAGAGCAAGCGGGCGCTCAAGGGGCGCAAGTCGGTGCAGGTGTCCCTCACCGTGACGATGGCGGCGGCGGGCAAGAAGTCGGTCACCCGCACGTGGAGCCTCACCCTCCCGGTCAGCCGCTGACGCCGGCGGTCAGCCGGGCCGCAGGTCCTGCACCCCGGGGAGCATCGCGTTGTAGTCGCGGTAGAGGCCCTGGGGATCGCCGGGCTCGCGGTAGGCCTTCTTGGCGAAGCCGGGAGGGAGCGCGTCGAGCTCCCCCAGCTCGTCCCAGCCGTTGGGGAAGGCGTAGTAGGGCAGCTCGGCCGGCACGCCGCGCACGACGATGACGGAGATGGCCGACCCGGCCGCGCGCGCCGCGCAGACCCGGTGGATGCCGTCGGCGATGAGCAGGACGGGGCGCCCGTCGGCGGCGACGGACGCCTCCACGATCGGGGGGATCACCGGCCGGGGCGCGCAGGAGCCGTCGAGCTGCACGTGGACGCCGCCGTCCAGGGCGAAGAGGTCGATGCCGTGGCCCAGCAGCGCGGCGCGCAGCGCGGTCGTCCGGGCCAGGCCGGGGCGCAGCACGTAGCGCTGGGCGGGCGCCAGCGCGTCGGGGTCCAGGCCGGCCACCAGCTCCAGCTCGGCGCGGGCGTAGGGCAGCGCGCCGCCGCGGCCGGGCATCGGCGTGCGTCGCAGCGCGGCGATCAGGTCGTCCACGGGGAGCGGCGCCACCGAGCGCACCACGACGGTCATCCGCGCAGCAGCGCCTCGTGCCGCGCCAGCTCGTAGCCGAGCCACAAGCCGTGGGAGACGAGGCTGACGGCCATGTCGCCCCCGATCTCGCGCAGCAGGTGGTCGGCGCGTGGGCCCTCGTATCGCTTGAGGAGCAGTCCGCCGAAGCGGTGCTCGGCCACCACCACCCCGCGCTCGGTGTCGGCGGTGACGACGAAGTAGCCGTTGGGGTCCTCGCGCAGCGTGTACTTGCCGGTGTCCTGGTCGCGGTCCTCGTCGCGCCGCCAGTCGCGCGCCAGCGTCCGCGCCAGGGCGAAGCGCGGGTTGGACGGGTCGATCCCCAGGGAGTGGCTGATGACGGTGAGGGGACCGACGGTCACGTCCAGCGCGGAGGCGACGTGGCGCTGGATCGCGATCAGCCCATAGACGTTCTGCATCCAGGCGGTGAGCAGGTTGTGCGAGCGGAACGTGGCGGTCAGCGTGAGCTGCTCCTCGTGCCGCCGGAAGGCCAGCGTGGCCAGGCAGGGCGCGGCGCCGTCCTGGGTCTCGTCGGCCGGCAGGTCCAGCGCGGTGTCCCACAGCGCGATGTAGCCGCGGCGGCTCTCGGGCCGGGCGCGCAGGGTCTCGATGACGGTCTGCAGGGTGTCGGCTCCGGCCGGCCCCTGCGGGAAGTGGCCGCGCAGGCGGTTGCCGTAGGTGTAGGAGACGGCGTCGGGGAGCCGCGGCTCCAGGACCGACTCCTGGTAGGCGGCCAGGCGCTCGGCCCGCATCCCGTGGCGGGCCAGCGCCTCGGGAGTCTCCTCGCGCGGGTCGGTGATCACGGCGCGGGCGTTGAGCAGCTCCAGCCGCGGGCCGTTGCGCAGCTGGACCGGGCGGCCGAAGCGCACCCCGCGCACCACCAGCTCCGTCCAGCAGTCCAGCGGCCGGCGGCGCACGACCTGGTGGGCGGCGACGTCGGACGGGCGGCGGGCGTCGGGCGGCAGCGTGGCGTCCGGCAGGTCCACGCGGCGGCGGTTCGCCTCTCTGGCG
>CAZXNX010000341.1:0-3247 GCA_964642225.1 uncultured Solirubrobacteraceae bacterium
CGTCGGCCAGCCGCGGTGACCAGAAGTCCAGCGCGGCCTCGGAACCCACGCGGAAGGCGACCGTGTGGACCATGCCCGCGCCGGCGCGGCCGGGCGCGGCGCCCGGGTACTCGAAGAACGTCATGTCGAAGCCGGGGGAGCCGGTCTCGTCGCCGTAGAAGAGGTGGTAGACGCCGGGGTCGTCCTGGTTGACCGTCTTCTTGACCAGGCGCATGCCCAGCACGCGCACGTAGAAGTCGACGTTGCCGGCCGCGTCCCCGGTGATCGAGCTGACGTGATGGATGCCCTCGAGCTGCATGGCGGCCTCCTCGGTCGCGACGAAAGTAGTTGCACAAACAACTATACGCCGGGAGGGCGGATCGCGCAAGCCCGCCGGCCCGGCATCGAGCCACCACGGAGGGTACGTTGGCGCCATGAACGCGATCCCCGACCGGTGGCATCTGGAGAGCCTGGTGTGCGGCCTGCGCGGGCACGTGGCCCCCGCCCGGACGGTGGCGCACCTGCGGGCGGGCGACCTGCACGTGGGGGTGGAGGGCCCGCAGCCCCACCAGCGCTTCTCCCGCTGCCTGCGCTGCGACGCGTGGTTGCCGGGCTTGGACCCCGAGACGCCCGAGCGCCGGGACCTGGGCGACCTGGAGGCCATCACCCTGCCGCGGCGCGGCAAGGAGCTGCGCCAGGCGCTCGTCATGCGGCTCATCGCGATCGACAAGCTCATCCACGCGATCGGCTTCCTCCTGGCCTTCGTGGCCCTCGTCATCCTCGACTCCCAGCTCGGTGGCCTGCACGCCTTCGCCGAGCGCACGCTGAGCGACCTCAACAGCACGGGGCGCCCTTCCACCGGCACCGCCGCCCACTGGCTCGACAAGCTCATCGGCCTGGACCACGGGGAGCTGCGGCCGCTGATGGTCGGCGCCCTGGCCTACGCGATCCTCGAGGGCCTGGAGGCGTGGGGCCTGTGGCGGGAGAAGCTGTGGGCCGAGTACCTGACGGTGATCGCCACCGCCGCGCTGATCCCCCTGGAGGTCTACGAGATCATCCACCGCGTCAGCCCGCTGAAGATCTCCGCGCTCGTCGTCAACCTGGCGATCGTGGTGTGGCTGGTGTGGGCCAAGCGGCTGTTCGGGGTCCGCGGCGGGCACCAGGCCCATGTGCGCCGGTCCGCGGCCGACCTGTCCGGCGGGCCGCCCGCGCCGGTCGGTCAGCCCGCGTAGGCGAGGTCGGCGAAGCGCCCGAACAGGCGCCGGCCCAGGGCCATCCACTCCTCCAGGCGCGGGCCCGCGAGGAGCTCTTCCAGCGCCGCGCCGGCGTCCAGGCCGGTGGCCACGACGTCGGGGTCGCTGGCGATGTCGGCGTACCAGTCACGCAGGATCGCGGGCGTGACCTCGGGGTGGAACTGCACGCCCCACGCGGCCGTTCCGTAACGCAGCGCCTGCGGGCTGACGGCGCTGCGGGCCAGCGGCGGCCGGCCGGCCGGGTCGACCTCCCACGAGTGCCAGCCGTACGCGGTGAAGGTGGTGGGCAGGCACGAGACGAGCGGGTCGGCGGCGCCGTCGGGGGTCAGCTCCACCGGGTGGAAGCCCATCTCCAGGCGCGGCCCGCGGCGGACCGTGGCGCCCGCGGCCGCGGCGAGGAGCTGGTGGCCGAGGCAGACCCCGAGGACCGGCTGCCCGCGCTCCAGCACGCCGCGCAGGACGGCGAGCTCGTCGTACAGGTAGGGGTGGCGGTCGGCCTCCATCACGTTCTGGCCGCCGCCCAGCACCACCACGGCGTCGTAGGCGGTCACGTCGCCGGGGGGCGCTGCCTCGCGGGCGCCCGGCGTCCAGGTGTCGAGCGTGATGCCCCGCGCGGCGGCCTCGTCGGCGAAGACGCCGGCGGTTCCGCCGTCGGGGTGGGCCAGGACGAGGACGCGCATCGCCCGGCATGATGCCGGGATGCGACGCGACGCGTTCGGGTACTGGATCGACGAGGCCGCCGGCGCGGCGACGGCCGTGCCGCTGCCGCCGCTGCAGGGCGACGTGGTGGCCGACCACGTCGTGATCGGCGGCGGGTACCTGGGCATGTGGACGGCCTGGCATCTGGCCATGGCCGAGCCGGGGGCGCGGATCGTGCTGCTGGAGGCCGGCCGCTGCGGCTTCGGCCCCTCCGGGCGCAACGGCGGCTTCGTCTCGCCGTTGTGGGACCGCGCCGACGATCTCGTGGAGCGGTGGGGCGCCGAGGCGGCGCTGGCGCTCGGCCTGGCCTCCGACAGCGCCGTCGACGGGATCGGCGCCTGGTGCGCCGAGCAGGGCGTCGACGCCTGGTACCGGCGCGCCGCCCAGCTCGAGGTCGCCACCACCGAGCGCCATCTCGGGGTGGGGGACGGCGCCACCGCCGCCTGTGCCGCGCTCGGGGTGGCCGACCGCCGTGAGCCGCTCGACGGGACGCAGACCCGGGCGCGGTGCGCCTCACCCCGCTTCCTCGGCGCCACCGCCTCCACCCGCGAGTCCACCGTGCAGCCGGCGCGGCTGGCCTTCGGGCTGCGCGACCGGCTCGCCGCCCTGCCCGCGGTGCGGGTCTGCGAGCAGTCACCGGTGATCGCGCTGCAGGACGGGCCGCACGGCGTGACCGCGCGGACGCCGGCCGGGACGGTCCGTGCCCGAGCGGCGGCCCTGTGCGTGAACACCGCGACCGCCGCGGTGCAGCCGCTGCGCCACCGCTTCGCCGTCGCCTCCAGCCACCTGGTCATCACCGAGCCGGTCCCGGACGTGATCGACGAGCTCGGCTGGACGGGCGGGGAGTCGATCACCGACGGCCCCACCCTCATCCACTACACCCGCACCACGCCTGACGGGCGCATCGCCTTCGGCTGGGCGGGCGGGCGCATGGGCTACGGCGCGCGGCGGCCCGGCGTGCTCGACGTGGACCCGGGCGTCCAGGACCGGGTCGCGGACGAGCTGCGGTGGATGTTCCCCGCGCTGCAGGGGCGCGCGGTCGCGCACGCGTGGGGCGGGCCGATCGACGTGTCCCCGCTGCACATCCCGCTCTTCGGCTCGCTGCGGTCGCTGCACTGGGGCGCGGGGTTCACCGGCAACGGCGTGGGCCCCTCGCACCTCGGCGGCCGGATCCTGGCCGACCTGTGCCGCGACGAGCGCTCGGCCCTGACGCGGCTGGCGCTGGTGGAGACGGCGGGCAGCGCGGGGCGCGGCTTTCCGCCCGAGCCGCTGCGCTGGGCCGGCGGCACCGTCACGCGGGCGGCGCTGCTGCGCGT
>CAZXNX010000342.1:0-3237 GCA_964642225.1 uncultured Solirubrobacteraceae bacterium
GGCCTGCCCCGCGGCGGCGCGGAGCCCGTCGTCGTCCAGCCGGTTGGTGGTGGCGGCGCCCACGTGCCCGTCGCGGACCACCACCAGCTCGACGCCCAGGTCTGACACCTCGGTGGCCTGGGTGGGGGCCGAGCGAGCGAACCGCGACAGGAGCGACCGCTCGCGGGTGGCGGTGACCTGGGCCTCCTCGCCCGGCAGCAGGGCGAGCGCGCGCTCGGCCAGTTCGATCGGCGTCTCGTCCACCTCGTTCATGAGGCCACGCCGACCTGGACGTCGCGGAAGCGGGCCGGGGCGGCGCCGTGGGAGACGCGCATGAGCTGGCCGGGCTCGCCCTTGCCGCAATTGGCCAGGCCCCACAGATGCCAGTCCGAGGCCGAGCACACCGCGTCCAGCGCGCCCCAGAACTGCGGGGTGACGCCCGCGTAGGAGGGGTTGCGCAGCATCCGGCCCAGCGTCCCGTCCTTGATCTCGTAGGCGACCTCGGTGCCGAACTGGAAGTGCAGGCGGCGGTCGTCGATCGACCACGAGCGGTTGGTCTCCAGGTACAGCCCGTCCTCGGTGTCGGCGATGAGGTCCTGCAGCGTCCCGGCCTCGCCCGGCTCGAGCGAGACGTTGGTCATCCGCACGATCGGCTGCCGTGCGAAGCCGTCGGCGCGGGCGCAGCCGCCGGAGGCGCGCAGGCCGATCGCCGCCGCGGACTCGCGGTTGGAGTGGGCGGCGAGCAGCAGCCCGTCCTCGATGAGCGAGTAGGAGCGGCCGGGTGTGCCCTCGTCGTCCCACCCGAAGGAGCCCAGCCCGCCGGGCAGGGTGGCGTCGGCCGTGATGTTGAGCAGCGGCGACCCGTAGCGCAGGGGGCCGCCGGGCCGGTCGGGGTCCAGGTCCCACGGCTGCACCCAGCTCGTGCCCGCGTAGGACGCCTCGCCGAGCAGCATGCGGTCGAGCTCCAGCGCGTGCCCGATCGACTCGTGGATCTGCAGTGCGACCTGCTCGCCGTGCAGGACGATGGTGCGCCGGCCGCTCGGGCACTGCGGGGCGCTGAGCAGCGCGATGGCCTCCTCGCCGACGCGTGGCGCGTGCTCGGCCAGCGGCAGCGCGGCGACCTGCTCCCAGCCGCGGCCGGCCACCTCGCCGCCGTGGGAGAGGGGGTAGGAGCGGGTCTGCACCTCGCCGTCCCCGACGGCGGTGGCGCTGATCCCCGCGCCGCACTCGACGAACTCCTGGGTGAGGGCGGCGCCGGCGGTGGAGGCGAAGGCCTTGCGGGTGCGGCCGGCGCTGTAGGACGCCTCGCGGCTGGCCAGCCGGGCGTCGTCGCCCAGCGCGTCCTGGGCCGCGTGCAGCAGCGCCAGCTTGTCCTCCAGCGGGACGGCGAAGGGGTCGATGGCGCAGGGGGAGGCCCAGTGGCCTTCGGCGGGCGCGGCGTGGGTGAGGGCCACGGCGTCGACGGCGGGCTGGGAGCGGGCGACGTCGAGTGCCCGTGAGAGCGCCTCCCGCGCTCCCTCGCGCGACACGTCGCGGGTGGCGGCAAAGCCCCACGCCCCGCCGACCCGCACGCGGATCCCGATGCCCTCCGAGGTGCCGGAGTCGGCCTGCTCGACGGCGCCGTTGCGCACCGTGATCTCCTCGCTCACCCGCTCCTCGTGGCGGGCCTCGGCGTAGGAGCACGCGCCGTCCGCGAGATCGACGATGTCGCGCAGGAGGTCGAGCACGTGGTCAACCTAGTGCACCCGCCGGGCGGCGAACCCGCTCGGGGCGGTACCGATCGCGCTACCGTTGGGTGGGTGCCGCTCCTCCTGCCGTCCGCCCTCCGCCGCTCCCTCGCGCCCGCGCTTCTCCTGCTTGGCGTCCTGGCGCTCATGCTGCTCACCGCAGCCGGGAACGCGGGCGCCTCGCCCAAGTACCACACGTACTGCTCCCCCAAGCCCGGGCCCCACTCGTGGGAGAAGGCGCCCTCGGGCGTCAAGAACCCGAGCCGGTACGCCAACTGCGAGGACTGCCGCCCGATTGCCTCGGGCACCAAGTGCGAGCTCTGGTACGGCGGTCAGACGTCCGACGGCGGCGTCGGCGGCATCAGCCACAAGGGGTGGCCCGGGCTGACCGGCATCCGCTGGCAGGCCATCGACGACAGCAAGTCGGCCGGCAAGAAGCGCGACGGCACCGGCCTCAACGACGGCCTCTACGGTCGCCACGGCTCCGACACCCTCAACGGCCTCGGCGGGGACGACGTGCTCTGGGGCGATTCCAAGATCTCCCCCGCCAACGGTCCGGGGCAGAAGGACAAGCTCACCGGCGGGGACGGCGACGACTGGATCTACGCCAGCCACGGCCGCAACACGATCGATGCCGGCGCGGGCAACGACAACATCACCGCCTACTACGGCCGGGGCACCGTCGACTGCGGCGCCGGGCGGGACACCGTCACCGTGCTGAAGAAGACGCCGTACCGCCTCAAGGGCTGCGAGTCGGTCAAGCACCCCGGCAACGGCTGACCGGCCGGCTCACCAGGCCGCTTCGTACAGCTCCAGCAGCTCGGCCTCGTCGGCGCGCGGCGGGGTGAGGTCCAGCTCGGCGCGCGAAGCCGCTGCGGCCGCGCACGGGGCGAGTTGCTCGCGCTGCACCCCGATCGCCTCCAGCGACGTGGCGCCGGAGCGCAGCGCCAGGCGGTCGGCGGTGGCCAGGTCCTCGCTGCTGACCCCGCCGTGCGCCCGGCGCGACAGCGCTCGGGCGGTGTGGGGCAGCAGGGCGGTGTTGGCCGGGCCGTGGCCCGCCCCGGCCAGCCGCACCAGGGTCTGGCTCATGACGTGGTGCAGGCCGTAGTGGGTGCTGCCGATCGTGTAGCCGGAGAGCAGCGCGCCGAGCGCCAGCGCCTCCAGGTCGACCGGGCCGTCCTGGGGGAACCCGGCCGCGATGAGCGCGCGCGCCTGCTCGGCGGCGGCAGCCGGGACGGGGGAGGAGTGGGTGGTGAGCGGGCCCTCGATCGCGTGGGCCAGGGCGTTGCCCGCGCTGGCGGCCAGCTCGGCCTCCGGCTGGGAGGCGCACACCACGGGATCGTTGATGACGATGGCCGGGCGCACCATCCGGGGGGCGGGGGCGTCGCGGGCGGCGCGGTGCAGCACGGTCATCTCCGCCGCCGACAGCGTGGTGGGGATCGCCGCCACCCGCGGGGTGCCGGGCAGGGCGCCCGAGCCGGCGATCGCCTTGGCGGTGTCGATGACCCGGCCGCCGCCCAGGGCGACGAGC
>CAZXNX010000343.1:0-3235 GCA_964642225.1 uncultured Solirubrobacteraceae bacterium
AGATGGGTGAGGAAGACTTGGTCCAGGGCGTTGACCGGCAGGCCGAGGCTGGCGAAGTTCGCCAGCGATCCGCTGCCCAGGTCGAACACGAGCAGGTCACGCTCGGGGTTGCCGACCTCCACCAGGATGCTCCCGCACGACTGTGCACGCGTGACCCACGGGTTGCCGCTCCCCAGCACCGTGACGCGCAACTCGCCGTCCTGCAGCGACTCCTCGCCGGGCACGAACACCTCGGCGTACTCCCGCTCCGGCGTGCCGACCACCGGCGTCGTCGTGATCGCGTGGGTGCCGCCTGCAAATGCGGGTGCCGGCAGCGTCTCGTCGGTGCTCACTGTCGTCTCCTTGGTCGTGTCGTCATTGGTCGCCGAATATGTCCGGCGACCTAATCTATGTCAACCGTCCAATCCACGGACGACTAGTGTTCCGGACGTGGGCCGCCGAGAGGAGATCAGCGCCGAAAGCCGGCAGCGCCTGCTCGACGCCGCTCACGAGCTGTGCGCCGAAGTCGGGGTGCGCAACGCGTCCGTCGGGGCCATCGCCATCCGCGCAGGCATCAGCCGCGGCTCGATCGCCTGGCACTTCGGATCAAAGGACGGACTGATCAACGCGGTGATCGAGGAGGCCTTCCGCCGGGCCGCCGAGCAGCTCACGGCTTCCCTGCACGAGACCAGGATCCCCTCCATCGAGACGATGCTCCGCAGCCAGCTGGCCCTGGCGAACTCACCGGAAGGCCAGATCTTCGCCACCGTCCTGCCCGAGGCCCTCGCCGCCGACGACGCCCTCACCCACGCCTACGGTGATGGCTACCAGCGAATCCGCACCGTGTACGCGGAGTACATCACCGAGCACGACCTGGCCCCGAAGGGGATCAAGGCCGAACACCTGGCGACCGCGCTCTTCGGCGTCGCGCTCGGCCTGAACGTCCAGGATCGGATCGACCCACGCAGGGTGAACCGGGCCAAGGCACTGCACGCCTTGCGAGCGATGCCGTCGGCGTAAGGCCGTGGGGAGTCCTCGCGGCGGTGGTGCGGGGACCTAGCCCCGCGCGGCCTGGGCCGCCGCCGCGACGGCGAGCTGGTCGGCGCGGTCGTTGTGCGCCTTGTGGGCGTGCTGGGCGCCCGTCTCGTGGCCGCGGACCCAGTGCCAGCGGACGTTGTGGCGCCGGATCTCCTCGTCGAGGGCCTCGACGAGGTCGCGGTTCTTGACCGGCTTGTTGCCCGCCGTCTTCCAGCCCTTGCGCCGCCAGCCCTCGATCCAGATGGTCATCGAGTTCATGAGGAGCTGCGAGTCGGTGACGATCACCACGTCGCCGCCGGCGGGCAGGGCGCGCAGGCCCTCCAGCGCCGCCGTGAACTCCATGCGGTTGTTGGTGGTGTCGCGGTCGCCGCCCGAGCGCTCGATCTCCTCGCCGTCCGGCGGGACGATGATCGCGGCCCAGCCCCCGGGGCCGGGGTTGCCGCTGCAGGCGCCATCGGTCCAGATCACCGTCTCCCCGGGACGTGCTTCGAGCGGGGTCTCGACGACCGGGGCGCTGCGGCGCCGGGGCTTGTAGGGCGGCATGGTGAGAGGGTCCTAACCGACGTAGACGGAACAGGCGAACAGGGCCAGCCAGGCGGCGCCGAAGACCTGGAGCATGCGGTCGCCCATGACGACCTCCTCCGGCGCGGAGCCCTGGCCGCGCTCCACGATCAGCGCGTAGCGCATGATGGCCAGCACGAAGGGCACGATCGACAGCCCCCACCAGGGGATGCCGGAGTCGGCGGCCGGGTGCTCGAAGGCCCACAGGCAGTAGGCGGAGATGGCGATGGTGGCCGACATCGTCCACACGAAGCGCAGGTACTCGACGGTGTACTCGGCCAGCGACGGCCGGGTGGAGGCGTCGCCGATCTGCAGCAGCTCGCCGTGGCGCTTGCCGGCGACCATGAACAGCGAGCCGAAGCAGGTGACGATGAGGAACCAGCGGCTCAGGGGGACGTCGACGGCCAGGCCGCCGGCCACCGCGCGCACGATGAACCCGGTGGCGACGACCGCGATGTCCACCACGGCGGTGTGCTTGAGCCAGAAGGTGTAGGCGATGGTCAGGCACTTGTAGGCCGCGACGGTGACGCCGAGCTTCCAGTTGACGGCGAAGGCGACGGCCAGGCCGGCCGCCAGGGTCCCGATCGCCATGCCGATGGCCACGTTGACGGGCACGACGCCCGCGGCGATCGGCCGGTTGCGCTTGGTCGGGTGCAGGCGGTCCTCGTCGATGTCGCCGACGTCGTTGAGGAAGTACGTGGCGCTGGAGACGAGGCAGAAGGCCACGAACGTGAGCAGGATGTCGCCCAGGACGCCCGGCTCGTCGAGCACGCCGCCGGCGATCGGCGCGGCGAAGACGAGAAGGTTCTTCACGTACTGCTTGGGGCGCGCGGCGCGGACGATCCCGCGGGCCAGCGCGAAGCGACGGGGCTTCTCGGGTGCGGCAGGCGGGATCGGCGTCCCCACGGCGCTCACGGCCGCGACGTGGGGCGAATCGCGAAGACCGAGGGGCGCCACGTGGGACGGCCCCCCGGGCATGGGGCCGGGGGAGCCGCGACCGACCGGAGGTCAGACCGGGCTACGCCGCCGTCTTGGGGGTGCACATCACGTACGCCCGCAGGGCGCGCTCGGTACCGCTCATGTTGCGGCCCAGGGCATGCCAGCCGGTGACCGCGCCGGCCGCGTCCACGATGGGGTAGGACGCCGTGATCGGGGCCTCCAGGGCGGTCGGCTGGTTGCCGTCCTGGAAGTTGTTGATGATCCATGCCGCGCCGCCGCCGGTGGCCTTTTCGTCGGCGTTGCAGGAGACGGTGATCTCCGACGGGTTGCCGCCGGCCGGACCGGGGACGGCGGGCGCCTGCTTGGTCACCACGCGCACCGCGTTCGCCTGGAAGGCGGTGTGGTCGCGGCCCTCCAGCTTCTTGGCGTCGTCGGCCGTCTTGGCCGTGGTGGCGGTGTCCGCCGTGGTGGCGCGGTCGGCCAGCTTGGCCAGGTCCGCCAGCGGGACGATGCCGAGCGAGGACTCCTTGACCTGGCGGCCGGTGACGGTCGAGGCCTTGATGCGGTCGCCGGGCAGCGTGCCCTTCTTGACGACCTTGCCGCTCAGCGGCGTGAACGCTTGAGCGGAGCCAGCGAACACGAGGGCCATGCCGACGAGGGCCAGCAGGGCGGTGAACGAGGTGCGGGTGACGGTGGTGCGCATGACGATCCTCCGGGG
>CAZXNX010000344.1:0-3217 GCA_964642225.1 uncultured Solirubrobacteraceae bacterium
GCGGGGACCTGCTGTGGCTGGCCGGCGGACGGCTGGCCGACCGCGGCACGCTGGGGGACACCGACGTGGCGGCGCGCACGGCCGAGGTCCTGCGCCGTCACGGCCGGGCGGGGCCGACCGCGCACCTGGCGCCCGACGACGTCGTCGAGCAGCGGCTCATCGCCACCTGGCTGGCGTCGCACGACGTCCCGGTCCTGGACGTGTCCGGCAACCCGTCGGCCGCCCGCATCGAGGCGTTCGTGGGGCGGGCGACGGCGTCGGCGGCCTGAGTGCCGCCGCGGCTCAGAAGGGCAGCTCGACGACCGTGGCGGTGACGCCGCCCACGGCGGTGTCGACGGTGGCGCCGGGCTCCACCTCGCGGCGCACGAGAGCCAGCGCGATGTCGCCGTGGCGCGGCGAGTGGACCGGGCTGCTGACCGCGCCGACCGTCTTCTCGCCCGTGAGGAGGGCGGTGCCGGCCGGTACCGGGGCCGACAGCCGCAGGCCGCGCAGGTGCCGGTTGGGCTTGCCGCGCCAGTGCAGCCGCGCAACCGTCTCCTGCCCGACGTAGCAGCCCTTGGTGAAGCTGACGGCGCGGGCGTTGAGGCCGCCCTCCTGGGGGATGACCGACTCGTCGAGGTCCACGCCGAAGCGCGGGCGCCCGCGCTCCACGCGCAGGACGTCGACGTCGGTCTCGTCCACGGGGACGGCGCCGGCGGCGACGAGCGCGGCGGTGACGGCCTCGCGGTCCTCGGCCGCGCAGAGCACGTCGACGCCCAGGTCGGTGGCCACCACGCGCACGTCGGCGCCCCCGATGACGGCCGGGCGGTTGTCGTACTCCTGCTCGGGCAGGTCCTCCACGCCGGCCACCACGCGCGCGGCGGGCCCGACGAGGGCCAGCTCCGCCGTCTGCAGCGTCCGCTTGTGCAGCTCCACGTCGAAGCCGATCGTGGCGCGCCGCAGCAGGTCGAACAGCGCCTGCAGGGCGACGCGCTCGGTGTCGAGCAGCACCTCGTCCCGGGGCGGGCCCGTGACGAGCACGCGCAGGTCGCCGAGCATCTTGCCCTTGGGTGTCAGGAAGGTGGCGAAGCAGCCGGTGCCGGGCTCGACCGCCTCGATGTCGTTGCTGACCTGCCCGTTGAGGAACACGCGCGCCTCGGTGCCGGTGAGGGCCAGGCGGCCGCGCCCGGAGCGGTCCACGAGCCCGCAGCCCTGGGTCAGGACGGTGTCGGGCGGGAGGGAGACGGGGTGATCCGCTTCGGTGGAGGCCACGAATACAGCGTACGCAGACGAGAAGTTCGCACCGTATGGCTTTCAGGTTGTGACATGACTAAACTTCAATTCGTGGCCTCCGTCGACTCCACCGTCACCTCCGCCGTCGAGGACTACGCCAAGGCGATCTACGCGCTCGAGCGCCGGGCCCAGCAGCCCGAGCGGGGCGTCTCCACCAACGCGCTGGCCGAGCGCCTCGGGGTGACCCCGGCGTCGGCCTCGGCGATGGTCAAGCGGCTGGACGGGATGGGCCTCGTCGCCCACGTCCCCTACCACGGGGTGCGCCTCACGGCCGACGGCATGCGGGTGGCGATGGAGGTCCTGCGCCACCACCGGCTCCTGGAGACCTACCTGGCCGTCCACCTTGGCGTGCCGTGGGACCGGGTCCACGCCGAGGCCGAGGTGCTCGAGCACGTCCTCTCCGAGGAGCTGGAGGAGCGGATCGCCGCCAAGCTCGGCGACCCGACGCACGACCCCCACGGCGACCCGATCCCCACCCGCGACGGCAAGATCGACGAGGGCGCCACCGACAGCATGGCCGAGCTCCAGGAGGGCGCGGCCGGCACCTTCGTGCGGGTCTCCGACTCCGACCCCGAGATGTTGCGCTACCTCGCCGACCGCGGGATCGCGCCCGGCGCCGCCTTCGAGATCGTCGAGCGCCAGCCCTTCGGCGGCCCCCTGTTCGCCCGCTTCACCGAGACCCCGGGCGGCCCGCTCGGCGCCGAGATCCACGTGCTCGGCGGCGCGCTGGCCCAGGCGATGCGGGTCGAGGCGGCGTCGTGAACCCCCCGAAGGTCGGGCTGCCGCCGTCGCCCAAGCTCGAGCCGTCCGCCGTGCTGCCGCCCGACGCGGTGCTCCCCAGCGAGGAGGCGCGCGGATCCAGCGCGCTCGCCGGGCTGCTGGCCCGCGGCCGCTGGCGGGGGCGGGTCGCGGTCCTCGGCCCGGCGTTCGTGGCCTCGATCGCCTACGTCGACCCGGGCAACTTCGCCACCAACATCGCCGGCGGCTCCAAGTACGGCTACCTCCTGCTGTGGGTGCTCGCCATGGCGAACCTCATGGGCATGCTCGTGCAGACGATGTCGGCCAAGATCGGCATCGCCACCGGCAAGACGCTGCCGGCGCTGTGCCGCGAGCACTTCCGGCGCCCCGTCTCCTGGGGCCTGTGGGTGCAGGCCGAGCTGATCGCCATGGCCACCGACCTGGCCGAGTTCGTGGGCGCGGCGATCGCCCTGAACCTGCTGTTCGGCGTGCCGCTCTTCCAGGCCGGGCTGATCACCGCCGTCGTCGCGTTCGGCATCCTCGGGCTGCAGGGCCGCGGCTACCGCCGGTTCGAGCTCGTCGTCACCGGCTTCCTGGCCGTGATCCTGCTCGGGTTCCTCTACAACACGCTGCGCATCGGGTTCGAGCCCGACGAGGCGGTCCAGGGCTTCATCCCCGGGTTCGCGGGGACCGAGTCGATCCTGCTCGCCACCGGCATCCTCGGGGCCACCGTGATGCCGCACGCCATCTACCTGCACTCCTCGCTGACGGCCGACCGCATCGCGCCCGAGACCGAGCCGGAGCGCCGGCGCATCATGCGCTTCATGCGGTGGGACGTGATCATCGCCATGGCGCTGGCCGGCCTGGTCAACATGGCGATGCTGATCATCGCCGCCTCGCTCTTCCACAACGAGGGGCTCACCAACGTCGACTCCATCGAGAGCGCGTACTCCGAGTTCGACACGCTCGTGGGGCCCGGCGCGGCGCTGGCCTTCGCGCTGGCCCTGCTCGCCTCGGGCCTGGCCTCCTCCAGCGTCGGCACCTACGCCGGCCAGGTGATCATGACCGGCTTCATCAAGCGGACGCTCCCGCTCGTGCTGCGCCGGGGGATCACCATGCTGCCGGCCCTGATCGTGCTGGCCATCGGCCTGGACCCGTCGCGGGCGCTGGTGCTGAGCCAGGTCGTCCTCTCCTTCGGCATCCCGTT
>CAZXNX010000345.1:0-3209 GCA_964642225.1 uncultured Solirubrobacteraceae bacterium
GAGCAGCTCGACCAGATCGCCCCGATCGACGCGCAGGCCAGGAACGCCGCGACCGCCTCGGCGATGTTCGGCACGTACGCCACCACCCGGTCGCCCTCCACCACGCCCAGCTCCCGCAGCCCGCCGGCGATCTGCGCCGTCAGCCCGCGCAGCTCGCCCCACGACATCTCCGCCAGGTCGCGCAGCTCCCCGCAGTGCAGCAGCGCCACCGCGTCGTCGGCGTGGCCGGCCAGCAGGTTCTCGGCGAAGTTCACCCGCACGCCGGGGAACCACCGCGCGCCCGGCATCTCCCGCGAGCCCAGCACCACCTCCGGTGACCCGTCGGCGATGACCTCGAAGTACTCCCAGATCGACGCCCAGAACCCCTCGAGGTCCTCGACCGACCAGCGCCACAGCGCGTCGTAGGAGCCCGTCACGTCGACCCCGCGGGTCTCCTGCACCCACGCCGCGTAGCGCGTCAGCGCCGCGCGCTCGACGCGCTCCGGGGTCGGCGTCCACAGCGTCTCGGGCTCGGCGATCTCCATGGGCGGATCCTAGATGGATCGGCCCCGCTCGATCAGACGGCGGGCAGCCGTGCGGCCGGCGGCGGCGTGGTGCCGCGCTCACGCATCATGGCCAGCAGGCGCGCATGCATCTCGGCGCGCAGCGGCGCGTCCTGCGGCTCGCGGGCCACGCCGCTGTGGCGCTCCACGAGGTTGTGGCGCTGCAGCGGGTCGCGGGTGGTGTCGTAGAGCTCGTACTGCGGTGAGGCGCGCCCCTGCGGGTCGACGTACACGCAGTACATCGCCTCGGCGGTGCGGATCGACCGCAGCCGGTTGGGTGGCGGCTGCACGTCGGTGAAGGCGCTGCCCGACTGGTGGTCGTCGAAGGTGAAGTGCACCGCGTCCTGGACGGTGGGCGCCGGCTCGGGGTGGCCGGTGACCGCCGTGAAGCTCACCGGGGTGACGGCCAGCCGCGCGGCGTCGGGGTGGGCGTGGTGGGCGAGGATCGGCGTGAGGTCATGGCCGCGCAGCTCGTCGCCGCTCGTGTCGGCCCCGCCGAGCCTGGCGAGCGTCGGAAGGACGTCGACGAGCGACACGATCGCGTCGGTCGTCTCCGGCTCCGGGAAGAGCGTCGGGTTGGAGACCACGAACGGGACGTTGAGCGTCTCGTCGTAGGAGTTGAACACCTTCTGGCGGATCCCGCCGTGGGACAGGCCCATCTCGCCGTGGTCGGAGGTGCGCAGGATCACCGAGCGCGAGCGCAGCGATTCCGGGTCCTCGGCGTCGCCGAGGGCCTCCAGCAGCCGGCCGATCTTCTCGTCGGAGAGGCGCTGCAGGTGGGCGTAGAACCGCACGTAGTCGAGCTTGGCCTCGCGGGTGTGCAGCGGCCCCAGGAAGGTGCCGGTGGCCAGCGCCATCAGCGCGTGGCCGGTCGGCTTGTCGGAGAGGTCCTCGTCGACCGTCTCGGGCAGGTCGATGTCGGTCAGGTCGGCCCAGTCGCTGCGCTGGAAGCCGCCCTCCTCGAAGGTGGTCGGGTAGGCGAGCACGTCGTGCGGGTTGACGAGCGACACGATCAGCGCCCACGGCTCCGGCGGCGGGTCGGCGAGGAACTCCAGGGCCTGGCGGATGAAGTCCTCGTCCCAGCCCTCGTGGCTGCGGCCGGAGTGGCCGCCGCCGAAGTTGTCGGGGTCGATGTTCTCGCCGGCGTCCGGCGGCACCCAGCCGTGGATGCCGTACACGCGCTCCAGGTGCTCGCTGTCCTGCTCGCTCCACTCGCCGCCGCCGAGCGGGTTGGTGAGGTGCCACTTGCCCTTCAGCGTCGTGGTGTAGCCGGCGCGCTCCAGCACCCGGGCCAGGTGCGGCATGGAGGGGTCCAGCGGCCGCTCGCCGTCGCCCCCGTCCGGGCGCCGCAGCGCGCCGCGCAGCATGGTGCGCGCGCGCTGGCCCGGGTCGATCGCGCCGCTGTTCTCGCCCTTGATGAACTGCTTGAGCGTGTCCGGGAAGAACTTGGGGTCCGGCTGCCAGCCGCCGTGCGGCTCGCGCTCGGACCGGCGCGTCAGGGTCAGCTCGACCCGGTGCTCGGCGGGCCAGCGCGAGGTGAGGATCGAGGCGCGGCTCGGCGAGCACATGCAGGTCGCCGTGTAGCCGCGCTCGAAGGTCAGGGCGGTGCGGCGCAGCTCCGTCTCGGCGGGCAGCAGCTCGGCCAGCCAGGCCGGGTCCTGAGGCCAGTGGCTGGGGAAGTGCTGCTGGTCGGTGAGGAGCAGGATGAGATTGGGCGGCGTCATTGCGCGCACAACCCTAGCGCTGTCAACGCTCTTTCAATACGTCGGCGGCGGGGCGGCCGCGCTCTCCGCGCTCAGGGAGCGGGGAGGCCGTGTTCCAGCGCGCCCTTGATCGTGGCGTCGAGCGTGTTGATGCGCGCCAGCGCGAGCGCCTCGGCGCTGGCGAACCGGCGCCCGGGCGCCCGGTCCGGCCCGTGGTGGGTGAGGATGCAGTGGGCGAGCGCCAACCTGCGCTCGGTCTCCATGCCGACCTGCACGGCGCGCTCGTCGACCATCCGCATCCCCAGCTCCACATGGCCGAGCAGCCGGCCCTCCTCGGTCAGCCCGATCTCCGCGCCGTAGGTGAACTCGCGCACCTTGCCCAGGTCGTGGACGAGGGCGGCCGTGATGAGCAGATCGCTGTCCAGGCGCACGTGCAGCGCGCACGTCTCCACCGCCAGCCGGCCCACCGCCACGGTGTGCTCGAGCAGGCCCCCGAGGTAGGCGTGGTGGCCGCCCCGCGAACAGGGCGCCCGGCGCCACTGCTCGCGCAGCGGCTCGTCGTCCAGCAGCGCGTCGAGGAGGGCGCGATAGCCACGCTCGTGCACCTCTTCGCGGGCCAGGTGCTCGAGGAAGCCGTCGAGCTCCTCCATGTCCCGGTAGGTGGCGGGCAGGAAGGTGGTCGGATCGGCCTCCTCCCCGGTGGCGCGGGCGATCGAGGTGACCTCGAGCTGCAGCTCCTCGCGGAAGCGCTCCACCCGCCCGCTCACCTGCACGAGGTCGCCACGGTCGAAGCGGCCCGCCACCACGTCGACGTCGCGGAAGATGCGCGCGGGCAGCGTGCCGGTGCGATCGCGCAGCTCGATCGCCAGGTACGGGGTGCCGGTGCGGGCCATCAAACGGTCCTTGCGGGTGCAGGCGTAGACCCCCTGCACGGGCTGGCCGGGGCGCAACGTCGCGATAGCGG
>CAZXNX010000346.1:0-3196 GCA_964642225.1 uncultured Solirubrobacteraceae bacterium
AGATTGCCGTCGGGGTCCTGCGCGTGACGGGGCTCGTCGATCCCCACCTCGGCGGCCACCGCCCGGGCCGTCACCGCGTTGTCGCCGGTGAGCAGCACGGTGCGCAGGCCCAGCGCGGTGAGCGCGGAGACCGCCGCGGCGCTGGTGGGCTTGACGGTGTCGGCCACCACCAGGACGGCGCGCACCCGCCCCTCCCAGCCGGCGGCGATCGCCGTCTGCCCGCGCCCCTCGGCGGCGGCGCGCGCCGCGTCCAGGGTCGCGTCGGCGGCCAGGCCGTGGTCGGCCAGCAGGGCGGGCCGGCCCACCACCACGGCGCGGTCGTCGACCACGCCGGTGACGCCCAGTCCCTCGTGGCTGGCGAAGTCGCGGGCCATCCACAGCAGCCCGAAGCGGTCGGTGGCGGCCCGTGCGACGGCCTGGGCGACCGGGTGCTCGCTGGCCTGCTCCAGCGCCCCGACCAGCCGCAGCGCCTCGTCCTCGTCGCCGCCCTCGGCGACGGTGATCGCCGACAACCGCATGGCGCCGGTGGTGACGGTCCCGGTCTTGTCGAGCACGATGGTGTCGATGGTGCGGGTGGACTCCAGGATCTCCGGGCCCTTGATGAGCACGCCGAGCTGCGCGCCCCGGCCGGTGCCGACCAGCAGGGCGGTGGGCACGGCCAGCCCGAGCGCGCACGGGCAGGCGATGATGAGGACGGCCACCGCGGCGGTGAAGGCGAACGCGGCGTCCTGCCCCGCGCCGAGCCAGAAGCCCAGGGTGGCCACCGACAGCGCGATCACGACGGGGACGAACACGGCGGAGATGCGGTCGGCGAGCCGCTGCACCGGGGCCTTGCCCGTCTGGGCGTCGCTGACGAGCCGGGCGATCTGGGCCAGGGCGGTGTCGGCCCCGACCTTCGTGGCACGGATGACGAGCCGGCCGCCCGCGTTGACGGTGGCCCCGGCCACGTCGGAGCCGGGCGCCACCTCGACGGGGACCGCCTCGCCGGTGAGCAGGCTCATGTCGATCGCCGAGCGCCCCTCCTCGACGGCGCCGTCGGTGGCGACCTTCTCGCCGGGCCGCACCACGAAGCGGTCGCCGACGTGCAGGTCGGCCACGGGGATCCGCCGCTCGGCGCCGTCCGCGTCCAGCACGGCGACGTCCTTGGCGCCGAGCTCCAGCAGGGCGTGCAGCGCGGCGCCGGCCCGCCGCTTGGCGCGCGCCTCGAAGTAGCGCCCCGCGAGGATGAAGGTCGTCACCACGGAGGCCGTCTCGAGGTAGATCTCGTCGGAGCCGTGCCCTCCGGACGGGATCAACTCGAGCGTCATGGTCATGCCGGGCATGCCGGCGTCGCCGAGGAAGAGGGCGTACATCGACCACGACCACGCGGCGAGGGTGCCGAGGCTGATCAGCGTGTCCATGGTGGCCGCGCCGTGCTTGAGGTTGGCCCAGGCGGCGCGGTGGAACGGCCACGCGCCCCACAGGACCACCGGGGTGGCGAGCTGCAGCGCCAGCCACTGCCAGTTGTCGAACTGCAGCGCCGGGATCATCGACAGCAGCAGCACCGGCAGCGACAGCGACGACGAGTCGATGAGGCGCCGGCGCAGCCCGTCGGCCGTGTCCTCCTCGTCGGCCGCGTCCTGCGCCCCGGCCGGGCCGGTGGCCGGCAGCGACGCCGCGTAGCCGGCGGACTCCACCGCCGCGACGAGGTCCGTGGGATCGACCACGGCGGCGTCGAAGTCGACGGTGGCCTTCTCCGTGGCGTAGTTGACGGTGGCCTGCACGCCGTCGAGCCCGTTGAGGGACCGCTCCACGCGGGCGGCGCACGACGCGCACGTCATGCCGGTGATGGGCAGGTCGAGGCGATCAGTGGTGGGAGTGCTCATCGGATGCCGTCCCTTCGGGATGCTCGTTCATCGTGACGGTCTGCGTGAAGGCGGCGGTGTGCACGCGGCCGCGGGCACGGAACTGCAGGAAGAGGCGGTAGGCGCCGGGGTCGGCGAACGTCGCCGCGAAGGTGACGGTCCCGGTGGCGCGGTCCTCGCCCATCGGGTGCACGTGCGTGTAGGCCAGGTCGCCGGTCCGCAGCGCGACGAGGTGCCCGTAGGCGCCCAGGTACGGCTGCAGGTCGCGCACGGGCGCCCCGTCGCGGCGGACCGCGAAGGACAGTTCGTGCTCGGCCCCGGCCGACAGCACCGCCGGGCCGCGCAGGGTGACCGTGTAGCCGTCGCTCGTCCGGGCGACGGTGGATGGTGCGGGGAGCGGGGTGGGCGTCGCCGCCCCCGGGACGCGCAGGTCGGTGGTGACCACGTGGCGCTCGCCGTCGGTGACGAAGTCGGCGATCGCGCGGTAGCGGCCGGGACGGGGCAGGGTGAGGGCCACCACCTGGCCGCCGTCGGCCGCGACGGTGGGATGCAGGTGCTGGAAGCCGTCCAGGTCGTGCCCGACGACGATCAGGTGCACGAGCTTGGTCTGCTCGCGCTCGAAGTCGCGGACGGTCTTCCCGTCGGTGTCGGCGATGCGAAACCGCCAGGTGGTGGGGACGCCCGCGGCGAGCGTCGTCGTGTCGGCGACGATCCGCAGCGGGGCGCCGGACGCGGCGTCGTCACCGCCGGGCGGCGTGGCGTCGGTGGCGGCGCCCAGGACGACGCCGGCCGCGCCGACGGCGAGGAGGCCGGCGGCGAAGGCGAGGAGGCGCAGGGGGACGGACATGACGGGAACGGGCTCCTGAAATACGGGGAGGGGGTATGCGGCGACAACCGTAGCATACCCCCTGGGGGTACGCTAGACTTCCTCGTCGACCGTCCCTCGACCGCACGGAGAACGACATGGGAACCGCCCCCGCCACCCGCGGGTACACCGCCACCAAGGACCAGCTCAAGAAGCGCCTGCGCCGCGTCGAGGGCCAGGTGCGCGGCATCGAGGGCATGGTCGAGGACGACCGCTACTGCATCGACATCCTCACCCAGATCTCCGCCGTCCAGGCCGCGCTGGACAAGGTGGCGCTCAGCCTCATGGACGAGCACGCCCACCACTGCGTGGTCGGGGCCGCCCCCGAGGAGCGGCACGCCAAGACCGAGGAGCTCATGGCCGCGGTCGCGCGCCTCATGCGCCGCGGCTGACCGACGTCAGGCACGTTCCTCCCGCTGAGCGGGAGGACGGTGCCTGACGTCCCCCAGGCCGGGCCTAGGTGACGATCTTGCGCGCGTACTTGCGC
>CAZXNX010000347.1:0-3180 GCA_964642225.1 uncultured Solirubrobacteraceae bacterium
GCCCTGGCCGCCTACGCCCGCCGCCGGGTCCCCGCGCGCTGACGCGCCCGGCTGGCGCACCGCTCGTTGCAACCGTGGCCCCGTCGCGGTCCCCGTTGTACGGTCCGCGGCCGCATGCGCCTGCGCCTGTTCCTCATCGCTGCCCTCGCTCCCGCCTTCGTGTGGGCGTCCGAGCCTGTCGTCTCGCAGGGCCAGACGGCCAGCTCCGCGCAGCTTGCCGACCGGATCGACAAGACCCAGGCCAAGATCGACCGGCGCAAGGGCAAGGAGAAGGTCCTCACCGGCGCGATCACCCAGTACAACCAGAAGATCAGCGGCATCCAGGAGGGCATCGACCGCATCGCCGCCCGCGAGGCGGTCGTCCAGGACGACCTGGACGCCAAGCAGGCCGAGCTCACCCGGCTGCAGAACGCGCTGCGGGCCGAGCGCAAGCGGCTGGTGCGCCTGCGCGCGCGGCTGGCGCAAGCCCGCCGCATCCTGAGCGCGCGTCTGGCCGAGCTGTACAAGGCCGACAAGCCCGACCTCGTCTCCGTGGTGCTCAACGCGCACGGGTTCGCGGACCTCATCGAACGCGGCGACTTCATCGCGCGGATCAACGAGCAGGACAACCGCATCGTGCGCCTCGTGCGCGACGCGAAGAAGGACGCCACCGACACCGTCACGAAGCTCGACGGCCTGGAGGAGCGCCAGGCGACGGTCACCGCCCGCATCCGGGAGCGGCGGGACGAGATCACCGCGCTCAAGCAGGAGCGGATCGACGCGCGCAGCGTGTACGACCGGGCGCGCGAGGGCAAGCAGAGCGTCCTGCAGGGCGTGCGCAGCGAGCGCCAGGACCTCGAGGGGCACCTCGAGTCGCTCGAGAAGGAGCAGGCCAAGGTCCAGGCCTCGCTGGCCGGCGTGGCCGCGCCGACCGGCTCGTTCAAGGGCACCGGCGGCCCGCTCTCGATGCCCGTCAACGGCACCTTCACCAGTCCCTTCGGTTTCCGCTGGGGCCGCCTGCACGCGGGCGTCGACATCGCCGCGGCCGAGGGCACCCCGATCCACGCCGCCGACTCCGGCCGCGTCGTCATCGCCAGCTGGACGGGCGGCTACGGCAACTACACGTGCGTGCAGCACAGCGCGTCGATGACCACGTGCTACGCGCACCAGTCGCGGTACGGCACGACGGTCGGCGCCAACGTCCGCCGCGGGCAGCTCATCGGCTACGTCGGCAACACCGGCCACTCGTTCGGCGCCCACCTGCACTTCGAGGTGCGCATCAACGGCACCCCGCAGGACCCCACCGGCTACCTGTAGCCCGGCCGCGCCGCGGCGTGCCGTGTCCGGCGCGCAACGTGACGACGGCGCGCCGCCCGGGCCGGCCGGGGAACCGGCACGGCTACCCTGGGACAGGTGCCGACCACCTCGCCCTCCTTCGCCTCCGCGACCCTGGAGCGGCTGCGCACGCTGACCGGCGACCCCGACGCCGTCTTCCGGGACGGGCAGCTCGAGGCCATCCACGACCTCGTCGTCGACCGGGCCCGGGTGCTGTGCGTGCAGCGGACCGGCTGGGGCAAGTCGGCCGTCTACTTCGTCGCCACGTCGCTGCTGCGCTCGGACCCCGAGGCGCCGGCCGGCCCGACCCTCATCGTCAGCCCGCTCCTGGCGCTCATGCGCAACCAGATCGCCGGCGCCGAGCGGCTCGGGCTGCGCGCCCACACCATCAACTCGACCAACCGCGACGACTGGGACGCGATCCGCGCGGCGCTCGCCGCCGACGAGATCGACCTGCTGCTCATCAGCCCCGAGCGGCTCAACAACCCGCGTTTCCGCGACGAGATGCTGCCGCTGTTCGCGGCCACGGTGGGGCTGCTGGTCATCGACGAGGCCCACTGCATCTCCGACTGGGGCCACGACTTCCGCCCCGACTACCGCCGCGTGCGGGACATGCTCGCCGCCCTGCCCCCGCGCGTGGCGGTGCTCGGCACCACGGCGACGGCCAACGACCGGGTCGTCGGTGACGTGCTCGAGCAGCTCGGCTCCGACCGGGACGAGCCGCTGCGCTCCTACCGCGGCCCGCTCGGCCGGCGCAGCCTGCGGCTGGAGACGCTGGAGCTGCCGGCCCCCGCCCAGCGGCTGGCCTGGCTCGTCGAGCACCTGCCGGCGCTGCAGGGCTCGGGCATCGTCTACACGCTGACCAAGCGCGACGCCGAGCAGGTCGCCGGCTTCCTGCGCGACCACGGCATCGAGGCCCTGGCCTACAGCGGCGACCAGGACACGCAGGAGCGGGTGGCGGCCGAGGAGCGGCTGCTGGCCAACGACGTCAAGGCCCTCGTCGCCACCAGCGCGCTGGGGATGGGCTACGACAAGGGGGACCTCGGGTTCGTCGTCCACTATCAGGCCCCCGGCTCGGTGGTCTCCTACTACCAGCAGGTCGGGCGCGCCGGGCGCGGGGTGGACCACGCCGACGTGGTGCTCCTGCGCGGCCACGAGGACCGGCGCATCCAGGACTTCTTCATCGAGCAGGCCTTCCCCGGGCAGGAGCGGGTGCAGGCGGTGCTCGGCGCGCTGGAGGCCTCCCCCGGAGGCTGCACGTCCCGGGAGCTGATGGCCGTCGTCAACCTCGGCGCCGGGCGCATCGACGCCCTGCTCAAGGTGCTCGACGTGGAGGGCGCCGTGCGCCGCGACGGCACCCGGTGGGTGGCCGTCCCCGGCAGCGACTGGCGCTACGACGGCGAGCGGTACGCGCAGGTGACGGCGCTGCGCCGCGCCGAGCAGGAGGCGATGGCCGCCTACGGCGTGGACGGGCGCTGCCTCATGCGGGCGCTGGAGGAGGAGCTGGATGGGGCGGGCGGGATTCCCATCATCGACTGCGGGCGCTGCTCGGTGTGCACCGCGCCCCGCTTCGACCAGCCGCCGGACCCGGCCCTCGTCGAGCAGGCCGCCCGCCATCTGCGCGCGCGGCCCATCGTGCTGGAGGCGCGCAAGATGGCGCCGGACACCGAGGGCACGATGCGCAAGATCCCGCCGGACGCCCGTGTCGAGGACGGCTTGGCGCTGGCCCGCATCGGCGACGGCGGCTGGTGGCCGGCCGTCGAGCGCGGGCTGGCCGCCGGCCGGCTCGACGACGAGGTGCTCGCCGCCGCCGCCGACCTGCTGCGCGAGCGCGCCCCCGGGGTCACGTGGGTCGCCGCGGTGCCC
>CAZXNX010000348.1:0-3175 GCA_964642225.1 uncultured Solirubrobacteraceae bacterium
AGGCCGAAGGCGTCGGAGCGCAGCACGAGCAGGTCGTCGGTCGTCTTGACCGGCAGGAAGCGCCGCCGCGGCACGCGCAGCGCCCGCGCCCCGTCGAACACGTCGATGGCCGCGCCCATGGCGGTCTCCAGCTGCACGACGGCCGGCGAGGTGGCGTCTGCCGGGTCGACCGTCTTGCGGTTGACGATCATCGGCAGCTCCAGGACGCCGTCGTCGCCCAGGACGTCCCGCAGCGCCTGCAGGTCCAGCCAGATCGTGTTGGTGTTGAAGTACCGGTGGCGCGTGATGTCCTGGAAGGCGTCGAGGTCCTCCGGCGCGGTCTGGGCGACCTCGCGCAGCACGAGGGAGCCGCCGCCGGCGCCGGCGCGCCGGGCCAGGTGCCCGCCCTTGCGGTCGGCGGGGGTGCGGTCGGCGACCTCCATGAGGAAGGGGGCGCCGGAGGCGGCGAACCAGCTGAGGATCTCCGGGTCGGGCAGCGCGCCGAGGTTGTCGGCGTTAGCCACGAACGCGTACCGGTAGCCCTGCTGCAGCATGGCGTCCAGGGCGCCGGAGCCGGTGAGCGCGGGATACAGGTCGCCGTGGCCGGGCGGGGCCCACTCGAGCTCCGGATCGGCGGGCCATGTGGCAGGCGCCAGGGAGCCGTCGTCCAGGAGCTTGGGCACGCGGCTCTGCAGGATGTCGGGCGGCAGCTCGGCGGACAGCGGGCCGTAGGGCGCCAGCGCGGCGAGCGAGTCGGCCCGGGTGCGGAAGCTGTTCATGAGCAGCAGCGGCAGCCGCGGCTCGCCCCCCGGGAAGCGCGCGCGCAGCGCCAGGACCTGGCGGGCGGTGATATCCAGGAAGCTCAGGCCGTCCTTGACCGGCAGCAGCGACTTGGCGTAGGCCATGCCCATGCTCGTGCCCAGCCCGCCGTTGAGCTTCAGCACGACGGTGTGGTCGAGCAGGTCGCGGACCTCCTCCCCGGCCGCGGGGAGCGCGTCGGCGTCAGGGACGTCGGCGACCGGCTCCAGATCCTGTTCGCGCAGCACGCCGATATCCCCGTCGGCGAAGCGGCGGGCGTTGGCGGCGAAGGAGGCGACCGTCGCGTCCGTGGCCCCGTCGTCCCGCAGGCGGGCGATGGCGGCATCGAGGCCGGCGGCGCTCACGTCGCCACCGAGGGGCCGGGCGCCCAGGCGGTCCGGTAGGCCTCCTGGTCGCCGGTGAGGGCGTCGATGGTGACGCCGAGCGAGGCGAGCTTCAGGCGTGCGACCTCGCGGTCGAGCTGCGGCGGGACGGGCAGGACGCGGGCCGGCAGCTCGCCGGCACGCCGCACGACCATCTCGGTGGCCAGGGCCTGCAGGGCGAAGGACATGTCCATCACGTCGGGCGGGTGGCCCTGCGCGGCGGCGAGGTTGACGACGCGGCCCTGGGCCAGCAGGTTGAGGCGCCGCCCGTTGCCCAGGTCGTACTGGTCCACGAGCGGGAGCACGGCGCGCACGCCGTCGGTGGCCATGGCGGTGAGACCGTCGAGGTCGATCTCCACGTCGAAGTGCCCGGCGTTGGCCAGCAGCGCGCCGTCCTTCATCACGGCGAAGTGCTCGGGGCGCAGGACGCCGAGGTTGCCCGTGACGGTGACGAACACGTCGCCGCGGGCCGACGCCTCCAGCGCCGTCATCACGTCGTAGCCGGCCATGCGCGCCTCGAGGGCGCGCAGCGGGTCGACCTCGCAGACGATGACCGACGCCCCCAGGCCCTTGGCCCGCAGCGCCACGCCGCGCCCGGTCCAGCCGTAGCCCAGGACGACGACGGTGCGGCCGGCGAGCAGCACGTTGGTGGCGCGCAGGATGCCGTCGATGGTCGACTGGCCGGTGCCGTAGCGGTCGTTGAACGCCCGCTCGGAGTGCGCCTCGTTGACGGCGATCACGGGGCAGGCCAGCCGGTCGGCCGCCTCCAGCCCGCGCAGTCGCAGCAGGCCGGCGTTGGTCTCCTCGATCGCCCCGATGAGGCCCTCGGCCAGGTCCGGGCGCCCCTCGTGGAGCACCATGGCCAGGTCGGCGCCGTCGTCGAGCGTCACCTGGGGGGCGCCCTGCACGAGCGCCGCGACGTGCGCGGCGTAGGTGTCGAGGTCCTCGCCGCGGCGGGCGTGCACCTCGATGCCGTCGTGGGCCACCAGGGCCGCCGCCACCTCGTCCTGGGTGGTCAGCGGGTTGGAGGCGCACAGCGCGACCTGGGCCCCGCCGGCGGCCAGCGTGCGCACGAGGTTGGCCGTCTCGGCCGTCACGTGCAGGCAGGCCGCCACGCGGATGCCGGCGAGCGGCGCCTGCACGCCGAACCGCTCGCGGATGGACCGCAGCACGGGCATCTGCCCGTCGGCCCAGGCGATGCGGGCCTCCCCCGCGTCGGCGAGGGAGGCATCCGCGATGTCGCTTGCAGTCACGCCACTGACCTTATCCGGCCGGTCAGCGACCTTTGACTAGTAGCGGTAGTGGTCCGGCTTGTAGGGGCCTTCCACGGGGACGCCGATGTAGGCGGCCTGGTCGGGACGCAGCTCGGTGAGCTGGGCGTTGAGCGCGGCCAGGTGCAGCCGGGCGACCTTCTCGTCCAGGTGCTTGGGCAGCACGTAGACCTGCTTCTCGTACTCGTCGTTCTTCGTCCACAGCTCGATCTGGGCGATCGTCTGGTTGGCGAACGAGTTGGACATCACGAACGACGGGTGGCCCGTCGCGTTGCCGAGGTTCAGCAGGCGTCCCTCGGACAGCATGATGATCGAGTGGCCGTCCTCGAACTTCCACTCGTCGACCTGCGGCTTGATGTTGATCCGCTCGGCGACGGCATCCAGGCCGGCGACGTCGATCTCGTTGTCGAAGTGGCCGATGTTGCCCACGATGGCGTTGTGCTTCATCCGGGCCATGTCGGCGGCCGAGATGATGTCCTTGTTGCCGGTCGTCGTGATGAACACGTCGCCCTTGTCCAGGACGGACTCGAGCGTCGAGACGTCGTAGCCCTCCATGCACGCCTGCAGCGCGCAGATCGGGTCGATCTCGGTGACGGTGACGCGGGCGCCCTGGGCGCGCAGCGAGGCGGCGGAGCCCTTGCCGACGTCGCCGTAGCCGCAGACCACGGCGTGCTTGCCGGCGAGCATCACGTCGGTCGCGCGGAAGATGCCGTCGACCAGCGAGTGACGGCAGCCGTAGAGGTT
>CAZXNX010000349.1:0-3153 GCA_964642225.1 uncultured Solirubrobacteraceae bacterium
GAGTAGGAGTCCACGCCCCCGGAGACCCCGGAGGACATGTCGCCCTTGAGCAGCTCGCCCAGGCCGCAGGCGAACTCCACGACCTCCAGCCCGCGCTGGACCTCGCCCATGGCGTCGGAGAAGACCTTGCCGTGCTCGCGCGTGATGAGCGCGGCGAAGTCCTCCCGGTGGGCGTGCACGAGCTCGCGGAAGGCGAACAGGACCTTGCTGCGCCGGCTCAGCGACGAGCGGCCCCACTCCTGCGCGGCCACGGCGGCCTCGCCCACGGCGCGGTCCACCAGCGCGGCCGAGGCGAGCGGGACCCGGCTCACGACCTGCCCGGTCGCGGACTCGGTGATCTCGGTGTGCCGCTCCGACGGGCTCTCGTCGGCGTGGCCGCCGATCCAGTGGGGCAGGGTGGTGGTGCTGACGGGCGTGCTCATGCGGACTCCGGGGGAGGGGGCCTCCATGCTCGCAGAGCGCGCACGGGGATCGGCGTCCCCTCGCCGCTCACCAGCCCAGCGTGCCGGGCCCGCCCTTGAACGGGCCCTGCAGGTCGGCGGTCACCCAGCCGCCGTAGAAGTCGCCCGCCTGGGCCAGCACGACCTCGTCGTCCAGGAGGCAGCGGTCCATCCGCGAGGGGTAGAAGGCGACATGGTCGCGCAGGGCGCGGAAGGCCGCGCTGGGGTCGCGGTAGGTCCAGGCCGCGGCCGCCTCCACGCAGCCGCCGGCCGTCACGTCGAGGTAGGTCGCCGAGCCCTTGTACTCGCAGAACGAGGTGCGGCCGGCCCGCTCGGTCAGGACGCCGGGCGGGATGTCGGCGGGCGGCACGTAGATCGTCGGCGGGTGGCTGGTCTCCAGGATCCGCAGCGCCCGCGTGCTGTCGGCGATCGTCGCGCCGCCCAGCTCGATGCGCACGCGGCGCGTGCAGGGGACCAGCGCGGGCGGGTGGGGGTAGTCCCAGACGGATTCCATGTCCGGTCTACGGCCCCGCCCCGCCGGCGGCTCAGCTCGGGTCGCCCGAGGCCTTCGGGTTGCGGTTCGTCTCCAGCCGGTCGTTGCGCTGGGCCACCCGTGAGCGCGTCGCGTCGTGGGTGATGATCCAGAAGCGGTCGGCCCGCACGGCGTACACGATGTCCGCCGCGACGTCGGCGGGGTCCATCGCCACCGTCTTCATGAACTGCTCGAGCTGGGCCATCGGCACATCGGGGGCCGGGGGCAGCCCGAGCTCCGGGGGCGCGTTGCGGGTGGAGCTGAAGATCTTGGTGTTCACCAGCTCGGGGCACAGGCAGGACACGCCCACCGGCTTGCCCTCCAGCTCCAGCGCCAGCGACTCCGACAGCCCCACCACCGCGTACTTGGCCGTGTGGTAGGCGCCCAGGAACGGCGTCGGGTTGAGCCCCGCCTCCGATGCGGTGTTGACGACATGGCCCTCGCCCTGCTCGAGCATGGCGGGGACGAAGGCGCTGACGCCGTAGGCCACGCCGAGCACGTTCACGCTCACGACCCAGTCGTAGACCGCGGGCGGGGTGAGGTGGCCCGGGCCACCGGAGGCCACGCCGGCATTGTTGACGAGCAGGTGCACCGCGCCGAAGGCCGACAGCGCCTCGTCGCGCAGCGCCTGCACCTGGGCGGCGTCGGCCACGTCACAGGCCACCGCCCGCACGGCGCCGCCGTCGTCGGCCAGCCGCGCCGTCTCCACGGCCAGCGCCGCCTCGTCGATGTCGGCCATCACGACGGACATGCCCTCCCGCAGGAGCCGCTCGGTCAGCCCCAGGCCGATCCCCGAGGCCGCCCCCGTCACCACTGCCGTGCGTCCGTCCAGCTGCATGCCGTTCTCCTGATCGTGTAGGGCCCTCGCCGTGATGGCCCGGCACCGCTACTAGGCATCCCTTCTCGACAATGCACCGGATTTCGGTATCTTGGATGCCGCCCCTCGTGCAGAAGGAGACGCCCCGTGCCGACCCGTCCGCTGTCCCTGCTGGCCGCCGTGACCGCCCTCGTCGCGGGCCTGGCGCTGGCCGCTCCTCCCGCCCGTGCGTCCTCGATCGTCTACGCGTGCGGCCTGAACCTGTGCTCGATCGGCGCCGACGGCACGGGGCAGCGGCAGGTGACGAGCGACGGGACGAGCACGCGCCCGTACACGTGGCCGTCGCTCTCCCGCGACGGCGCCCGCATGTCGTGGATCCGCAACGGGGACCTGTTCATCGGGACGCCCGCGGCGACACCCGCGGTCGGGCCGATCGTCCGGTCGGCGCAGTACGCCGTCCTGCGTCCCGACGGCGCCCAGGTCGGCGCCCTCGTCATGTCGTTCGTGTTCTTCGGCGACTACCTCTACGTGTACGACGCCGGCGGCGCCACCGTGTTCGACGGCCCGAGCCCGGCCAACTACTCGCTCGGCTGGGCGCCCGACGGGACGGTCCTGCTGCCGTGGCACGGCGACCCGAAGATCGGGATCTGCGCGATCGCCAGGGATCCCGACGGCGGGTGGGCCTGCGCCCGGCGGGTGGCCGCGGACCCGGGCGCCGACCTGGACTTCCCCGCCGTCTCGCCCGACGGCCGGCTGCTCGCCGTGCAGGATGCCGGGCGCATCGCCGTCTTCGACTACGCCTCCGGCGCGTTCCTGCGCTTCGTGACCGCGGGGCCGACGGACACGGCGCCCACGTGGTCCCCCGACTCGGCCGCCATCGCGTTCCAGCGGGGAGACTCGGCTTCCACCACCGAGGTGCGCGTGGTGGGCGCTGACGGCACGGGCGAGCGCCGGCTCGCGGGAGGTGGCGCGCAGACCCCGAGCTGGGGCGGTCCCGCCGACGCGGCGGCCAGGACCCTGCGGGCCGATGCGACCCAGCGGGGGGCGTCGGTGCGGGCGACGGTCGTCGTCACCCGGGCCGGCTCCCGGATGAGCGGGAAGCTCACCACCACCAGCGGCCGGGCGGTGGGCACGCTCTCCAAACGCGGCCTGAAGGCGGGCACGCTGAGGCTCACCGTCCCGCTCGGCGCCGGAGGGCGCTCGGCCCTGCGCCGCGCCGGGAAGCTGCGCCTGCGCCTGCGGGTCACGGTGACCCCGCCCACGGGGCGCGCCGTCACCCTGAGCCGCTCGCTCACGCTGCGGCGCTGACGCCGGGGCCAGAGCCCGAGATCGGATTCGAACCGATGACCTACCGCTTACAAGGC
>CAZXNX010000350.1:0-3147 GCA_964642225.1 uncultured Solirubrobacteraceae bacterium
CGTTGTGGGGGATGGTGCCTCCGTTCCTGTTAACGCTGGTTCCGGTGCTGCTGACGTTCGTGGCCGCGGCCCCGGCGACACCCGCCGCAGCGGCCGCGACCTCCCGGACCACCGCCGCCCGCACGACCGAGACCGTGCCCGCGCTCCCGCCCATCAGGCCGGCCCGCCCCGGCACGGCGCAGGTGATCAGCCGCGGGCCCACCGCCGGGCGCAAGGTCGCCCTGACCTTCGACGACGGGTTCTGCCCGGCCTGTGTGGCGCGGCTGGTGCGCGTCCTGGAGCGCACCGGGGCGCACGCCACCTTCTTCCCCAACGGCCGCTACCAGGACTCCTGGGGCCCGCAGGCCAAGCGGATCCGGCGCCTCATCGCCCTGGGCCAGCTCGTCATGGGCAACCACACGTTCAGCCACGGCGACGCCAAGACCCAGTCCCCCGACGTGTTCGGCGCGGACCTGGAGCGCAACGAGAAGTGGATCCAGCGCACCTTCCACGTCAGCGGCCGCCCGTGGGTGCGCCCCCCGTACGGCTCCTTCAACGACGGGACGCTCGGCGCCGCGGGGAGCCTCGGGTACACGAAGGTGATCCTGTGGTCCGGGACGGTGGCCGACTCCTCGCCCCAGACCGTGCCCTACCTCCTCAACGCCGTGCACTACTGGGCCAAGCCCGGCGTGATCATGCTGATGCACGGCAACTACCCCAACACGGCCAAGGCGCTGCCGCGGATCCTGCGCATCCTGCGCAACAAGCACCTCAAGCCGGTCACCATCGCGGAGCTGCTGCGCGGGTAGGCTCGCCCCGATGCAGGGGTGGCCGCCGATCGACAACGCCGAGCTGCGCGAGCGGCTGGCACTGGACGACGAGGGTTTCCTGGCCTACCTCGTCGCCCTCACCGGGGCGCTGGGCCGCCGGGAGTTCACCGAGGAGATCTACACGCGGGCGCTCGGCTACCCGTGGGCGCGGCCTCCGCGGTCCTACCTGCTCGTGGGGGAGGAGGTGCACCTGCTGGACGACCTGCCCGAGGGGGAGCGCCGGGCGGTGCTCGACGACGCGCCGCGCGGGCGGTGGCCCGTGCTGGCCTTCGGCTCCAACGGCGCGCCCGAGGCCCTCGTGCGCAAGTTCGGCCATTTGGAGGAGGCCCAGCGGCGCGTGCTCGTGCTGGCGGGGGACCTGCACGACTTCGACGTCGGCGCCTCCGCCCATCCGACCGTCTACGGCGCCATGCCGGGCACGATCTTCCCGAGCCCGGGCACGGTGGTCCGCGCCTCGGTGCTGTGGCTGACGCTCGAGCAGGTCGTCGCGATGACGTGGACGGAGATCAGCTACGCCTTCGGCCGCCTGGACGGGGTGCGCTTCGACCCCGACCAGGAGGGCGCCCCGCGGCTGAAACGGGTGCTGGCGTACGTGTCACGGCTGGGCGCCCATCGCATCGACGAGCGGGTGGTGGCGCTGGCCGCCGTCCCGGCGCAGCGGCGCACGGCGCCCGCCTACACCCAGAAGGAGCTGCTGGGCCACGTGGCCGCGGTGGTGCTCGGGGAGGGCGCCGACGCCCGGGCCCTGGTGCGGCTGCTGATGGACGACTTCGGCGCGGCGTCGGCCGTGATCGCCCCGCGGCTGCGGGCCACTGCGCTGCGGTTCGACGCGCCGGGGTGGACGGTCTGGGCGGGCGACGCGGCCTGAGCGGCACGCTCAGGTCCGTCTGATCGTCACCGACCGCAGGTCGCGCAGCCGGCCGGTCACCAGCGCCACGACGCGCCGGCGGCCGGCCGCGCTCGTGGCGCGGCGGACGGTGAGCGTCAGGCGCCGGGCCTTCACGGTGCCGGTGGCGAGGACGAGCGTGCCGCTGGTGATCCGCACGCGGTAGGTGCGCCGGCCGACGGTGACGCGCTTGGTGAGGGTGGTGAAGCGCCCCCCGGCGGCGCCCGGTGCGCGCTGCACCTTGGCGTGGCGCAGCAGGGAGGGGGTGGCGACGGCCAGGGGGTTGGGCTTCGGGGTGGGTGCGGGGGTGGGGACCGGACCGGGGACAGGCGCCGGATCGGGGGTCGGCGTGGGAAGCGGATCGGGGCCCGCGGTGACCGGCCGGGGCAGGCAGGCAGACGGGTCGCCCGTCGCGGTCGCGTCGGCCGGGCGGTATGCGCGCAGCCGCACGGTCAGGAGGGGGCCGATCTCGGTGGTGCACATCAGGACCCCGTCGGCGGTGGGGACGAAGGCGATGCCCTCGGCCTCGGTGGCCGCACCCAGGTTGCGATCCATCACCGGCGTGATCGTGCCGGTGACGGGGTCGATTGCCACGATCGACTTGGCGTCGCCGTTGTCGCGGGCGGCGTAGAGCAGGCCGTCGAGCATCTTGGCCCCCTGGATCCGGCTCACGTCCGTCCCCGGGGGCAGTTGCAGGGGGACGGTCGTCACCGACGTCGGATCGTCGAGGTCGTGGACGTTGAGGACCTGCGGGTCGTCCCACCTCGCCGTGTAGAGCCTGTGGCGCGGGCCGTCCACCGCCACCCACGGCACCCCGTCGGTCAGCAGCGTGTGGTCCAGTTCCCAGCTCGTGCCGGTGTAGGCCATCGTCGCGGCGTCGTACCGCGCGATGAACGGGTGGTGGTAGCCCGCGGCACCGTCCTCGATCGGAGCGTAGATGAAGCCGCCGTGGACGTCGATGTCTCCCATGTGGTCGCCGCCCAGCGCGGCGATCGCCGGCGGGATCCCGGTCGGCTTGGGCGGGGTGTCCAGCGTCCCGTCCAGGCCGGCGCGCAGGACGCCGAACTTGTAGGAGAAGAAGAGTTTGGCGCCGTCCGAGGCGATGCCCTTGGTGAGGAAGACGCCGGTGGCGAGGGGATAGGTGGTGACCGCCACCTGCACCCAGGGTTGCGGTGGCGGCGTGGCCGTGGCGACGGGCGCCCACCCGGCGGCCAGGACGGCGATGAGCGCGACGACCTGTGCTCCCCGGTTGCCCCGACCCATACGCCAACCGTATCCGCAACGGCGGCCGCCGGTGCGTGATGGCCCGCTCAGGCCCCGAACAGGGACCGGGCGTAGGCCACAACGGTGTCCGGGACCTCTTCCGGGAGGAAGTGGCCGGCGTCGTCGCGCACCTCGACGACCATGTCGTCGGCGTGCTCGCGCCACGGCCCCAGGCGGTGGGCCTGGATG
>CAZXNX010000351.1:0-3129 GCA_964642225.1 uncultured Solirubrobacteraceae bacterium
CGGAAGATCGGCACGAGCCGCTTCTCGTGCTCGGCCTCGATGCGGGCCACGACCTCGATGTGCGGCTCCAGCGGCGTGCCGCGCAGCTTGGTGCCCAGCCCCTCGTCGACCTGGAAGATCCCCGAGGAGTTGTTCATGAGGATCTCCACGCGCACGGCGCGCTCCTCACCCGGGGTGATGCGCACCTCGTCGATGGCGTAGGCCGACAGCGAGTGGATGTTCATCTCCCCCGCCTCGAACGGCACCCGCGAGCGGCCCTGGGCCATGTCGAGGGCGTCGGCGACGCGCAGGATGGAGGCCTCGATGGTCATCGGGTCGCCCTTGCTGCGGTGGGAGATGACCGCGTGCATCACCTCGGCCATGATCACCGACCGCTCGGGCTCGGGGTAGATGCCCTTGAGCAGGCCGGGCAGGCGGTCACCCGTGAGGAACAGCGAGTAGGTCTCGTGGTCGGTGCGGTGGATCGACATGCCGACGCAGTGGAAGAGCGCGGCGGCGCAGATGACGACCTCGGCGTCCTTCTCGGTGAAGCCGTGGTCGCTGACCATGTTCGGCACCACGCCGCGCTTGAAGAGCAGCCGGGCCAGGCGCAGCGCGATGTTGGTGACAATCTGGATGTGGACCCACGAGTGGTCCGACATCCCCAGGCGCCGGGTGGCGTTGACGTCGGCGACGTGCCACCACGCCTTCACGCGGTCGTCCTCGTTGACCGCCTCCAGCAGCTGCTTGAGCTTCTGGTTGCCCCGCGCCGGCGCGTTGATGCGCATGTTCGCGATCGCCTCGCGCGGCGAGACCGGGGGCTTGGGGTCGGAACCGCTCACGTCGCGGCGACCGCCGGTTAGGCGGAGCCCTCGGTGGCGCGGGCCAGGTGGCCGGCCATGAGCTCGCGCTGCACGGAGCGCGGCTCGGCGCCCTCGACCGGGTGCCGGCGCGTCCAGCGCCCGTCGGAGCCCAGCTCCCAGGCGTTGGTGTCATCGGCGAAGCAGCGGTCCAGCGTGTCGAGGAGGTCGTCGCGCAGCACCGGGTCGAGCACCGGCGTGACGAGCTCCACGCGCGTGTCGAGGTTGCGGGGCATGAGGTCGGCCGAGCCGATGTAGACGTGCTGCTCGGCGGAGTGCTCGAACGCGTAGATGCGCGAGTGCTCCAGGAAGCGGCCCACGATGGAGACGACCCGGATGTTCTCCGACACCCCGGGGATGCCGGGCACCAGGCAGCAGATGCCGCGCACGTTGATGTCGACCTGCACGCCGGCGCGGGAGGCCTCGTAGAGCTTCTCGATCGACTTCTGGTCGACCAGCGAGTTCATCTTCAGCGCCACGCGCGCGGGGCGGCCCTGCTCGCGGGCGGCGATCGCGCGGTCGACCTCGGCCAGGAGGCCGTTGCGCAGGTGCTGCGGCGCGACGAGGACCTTGCGGAAGCGCGTGGGCCGGGCGAAGCCGGTGAGCACGTTGAAGAGGTCCGACGCGTCCGCGCCGATCCGCTCGTCGCAGGTGAACAGGCCGAAGTCGGTGTAGAGCTTCGCCGTCTTGGGGTGGTAGTTGCCGGTGCCGATGTGCACGTAGTGGCGCACGCCGTCACCCTCGCGGCGCACCACCAGGATGCACTTGGCGTGGGTCTTCAGGCCGGGGATGCCGTAGACGACGTGGACGCCCGCCTCCTCCAGCGTCCGTGCCCAGCCGATGTTGGCGCCCTCGTCGAAGCGGGCCTTGAGCTCCACCATGCAGACGGCCTGCTTGCCCGACTCCGAGGCGCGGATGAGCGCGGGGACCAGCGGCGTGTCGTTGGAGGTGCGGTACACCGTCTGCTTGATCGCCAGCACGTCGGGATCGGCGACGGCCTCCTGCACGAACCGCTCCACCGAGGTGGTGAACGAGTCGTAGGGGTGGTGCACGAGGATGTCGGCCTGGCGCATCGCGGCCATGATCGACGAGTGGTTGTCCTCGCCCTCGCCGAGGTCCTGCTCGCCCTGCAGCCGCGGCTGGGTGACGCCGCTCCACGGCGGGTCGCGCAGCTCGTCGAAGCCCTTGAGCCCGACGATCTGCCACAGGTCGGTGAGGTCCAGCAGCCCGTCGACGTCGTAGACCTGCGACTCCTCGACGTTGAGGGCGCGGATGAGGTCCTCGCGCAGCCCGGGGCTCATGCGGGAGCCAAGCTCCACGCGCACGACCTCGCGGAAGCGGCGGCGGGCGATCTCGGCCTCGACGGCCTGCAGCAGGTCGTCGGCCTCGTCGGAGATCTCGTAGTCGGCATCGCGGGTGACGCGGAAGTAGCCGTGCTCGACGATCTCCATCCCCGGGAACAGCTCCTGCAGGTGCGCGGCGATGATGTCCTCGAGCATCACGAACGTGGTGCCCGAGTCGTCGACCGGCAGGAAGCGCGGGAGCATCTCCTTCGGCACCTTCACGCGGGCGAAGGTGCTGACGTTGTGGACGGGGTCGCGCACCTGGACGCCGAGGCTGAGCGACAGGTTGGAGATGTAGGGGAACGGGCGGCCCAGGCCGACGGCCAGGGGCGTCAGGACCGGGAAGATCTGGCGGATGAAGCGGTCGTCCAGCGCCGCGCGCTGGGCCGACGTGACCTCGTCGAGCCCCAGGATGCGGATCCCGTTGTCGGCCAGCTCGGGGCGCAGCACGTCCTCGACGACCTCGGACTGACGCTCGCTCATGCTCAGCACGCCGGAGCGGATGCGCTCCAGCACCTCGCCGGCGGCCAGGCCGTCGGCCTTGCGGCCGCTCACGCCGGCCTCCACCTGGTCGAGCAGGCCCGCGACGCGGATCATGTAGTACTCGTCGAGGTTGGAGGTGAAGATCGCGGCGAACTTCACGCGCTCCAGCAGCGGCTGGGTGTCGTCCTCGGCGAGCTGCAGCACCCGGTCGTTGAAGTCCAGCCAGGAGAGCTCGCGGTTGACGTAGAGGGCCGGATCCCGCAGATCGGAGGCCGGCTCCTCGGACGGAGGCAGCCGGGGGACGTCGCGGATCGATTCCTGCGACGGTGCGGCGGATTCGGGCGGGCTCGTCATGGGCTTCTCGGGTCGTCGGGTCTCGGGGACGTCAAGGACGATACGCACTTGCCCCCGGGTCGTGCTATCGGCGGAGGCGCCCGTGCAGGCGCGCGAGCGCTCCTCAGGCC
>CAZXNX010000352.1:0-3128 GCA_964642225.1 uncultured Solirubrobacteraceae bacterium
CGCCGATGCCCGGCCGGTGCTGACCGAGGGGGTGGAGGCCGCCCCCCGCTGCGGCGCCACCGCCCTGGCCCGCCGCGCCCACGAGGAGCTGCGGCTCGCCGGGGCCAAGCCGAGACGTCTGCAGTTCTCGGGAGTGGAGGCGCTGACCGCCGCCGAGCGCCGCGTCGCCGAGCTCGCCGCCGACGGCCGCAGCAATCGCGAGATCGCCCAGGCGCTGTTCGTCACGGGCAAGACGGTGGAGAACCAGCTCGGCCGCGTGTACGGCAAGCTCGGCATCTCCTCGCGCCACGACCTCCAGGGCGCGCTGGGCGCCCCGGAGGCCGACGCGGCCTGAGGCCGCTCAGCGCTTCTTGGCCGTGACGAAGAACTTCGTCGCCACCGGCTTGGACACATTGCCGGCCGCGTCGATGGCGGTCAGCGTCGCCCGGTAGGAGCCCGCCTTCAGCGTCTTCTTGCCGACCCGGCCCTTGAACGCGCCCGTGGTGGCGCCGGCCGTGACGGCCGCACGGCTGACCGTCCCGATCTTCGTGCTCCGCGTGCACGTCTTGGCGTGGCGCTTGCGCAGCTTCGCCGTCTCCTTCTTGCACGTCTTGCCGGACCGGCGGCCCTTCGTGAGTCGCTCGATCCGCACGGAGAGGCGGCTCGCCTCGCTCAGCGTCAGGCGCAGCGCGCTGCCCTTGGCGGCCCGGAAGGTCCGCGGCGCGAGGGAGACCTTCGAGACCTTCGGGGCCGTCGTGTCCGCGGCCGGCGGGTTGGGGTCGCCCGGGTTCTGCGGGTTGCCGGGGTCGACGGGGTTGCCCGGCTCGGCCGGCGGGTCGATCGGGGGCGGGGGCGGATCGCTCTTGGGCTGGCCGAAGCCGCCGGGCCCGGCGGGGATCCCGCCCCGCTTGACCGTCTCGCAGTCGGCCGCGACGGTGTCGCTGTTGTCGGCGGTGACGGTGTCGCTCCCGCTGCCGCAGGTGATCGTGTCCTTGACGCTGTCGCGGGCCTCGATCGTGTCCTGCCCGCCCTTGCCGGCGATGGTGTCCGCGCCCTTGCCGCCGAGGATCTCGTTGGCCTGGTCGTTGCCGGACAGCTTGTCGGCGCCGCCGCCGCCGAGGATGTGTTCGACGGACTTGATCTTGTCCTGCTCGCCCGCGGCGCCGTTGACCGGTTGGTCGGTCGCGAGATCCACGGTGACCGCGGCCGTGCGGCCGGAGTAGTCGACGGTGTCCTCGCCGCCCTCGCCGTACACCTCGTCCTTGCCGGGCCCGGGGATGAGGCGGTCGGTGCCCTCGCCGCCGTAGAAGCTGCTCGCCGGGCCGCGGCTCTCGAGTGTGTCGGAGCCGGCCGCCCCCTGGAGGGAGACGGCCCAGTAGGTGAACCCGGCGGGCGGCGGCATGAGCAGCACGCTGTCGTTGCCGTTGCCCAGCGACGCGTTGACCCCGAGGCTGGAGATCGCGTGCCCGTCGCACTGGATGTGGGCGCCGCCCTGGAGCACGTCGCAGCTCGGCTCGGCGGTGGTGAGCTTGATCGTGTCGCCGAAGTCGACGTAGCCCTTCGTGGGCATGGTGATGGTCAGGCGGTTGGCGTCGGCGAGGCTGACGTCGGACATCGTGAAGCTGGCGATGTCGCCGTTGACGGTGAACTTGCTGACGTCCGCGGCCAGCGCCGGGGCGGCGCCCGCGAGGGTCAGGGCGGCGGTGGCCGCCAGGGTGAGGATCGTGCGGTTCATCGTGCGCTCCCGGTCTCGAGGGGGTGGTCGGAGGGGACCGCCAGGTGCGTCTCCAGCGCCTGGGCCAGGCCGAGCCACCCCGCGAAGGGGAGGCGACGGCCGTGCTCGTCGACGATCGCGCCCGTCAGCGGCCCGGAGGGCGCGCCGTCGAGCAGGAGGGTGAGGGTCCGGGACTCCTGAGTGGTCATGGGCACCATGCAACCGGACCCCGGGGTGGGGGTCATGGGGGGTGCCCCCCTCAGTTTTGACCGGGGTGCGTCAGGCCGTGCCGGGGCGCTCGAACTGCGTGCCCACGAAGCGGTCCCACATGCCGTCGGTCATGAGGTTGCGCTGCCCGATGAGCATGTGGGCCGACGCCGTCACCCGGACCCGGATCTTCGGCTTGCGGATGACCTTCTCGATCGCCTGGGCGACGTCGTCGGGATCGCCGCCGAAGCGCGCCAGCGGGCCCTTCTCGTAGACCTCCTGCGTGCTGCGGGCCACCGCCGCGTTGAAGTCCGCGTAGGGGCCGTCCGCGTCGTCGACCTCGCCGGCCGCCGTCGCCGAGAAGGCGCTGCGGATCAGCCCGGGCTGCACCACCGTCACGTCGACCCCGAAGCCCTTGACCTCGAAGCGCAACGCGTCGCTGATCGCCTCGACCGCGTACTTGGTGGCGTGGTAGACGCCGCCCCCCGGGAAGGTGAAGTTCGCGCCCATCGAGCTGATGTTGATGATGCGGCCCCAGCCCTGCTCGCGCATCCCGGGCAGCACGAGCTGGCTCATGCGGATCAGCCCGAAGACGTTGGTCTCGAACTGGCGGCGCACGTCGTCGATCGCGACGGTCTCGATGGCGCCGGACTGCGAGTAGCCGGCGTTGTTGACGAGCACGCCGACCGCGCCCTGGGCGGCCACGACGTGGTCGACCGCCTCCTGCATGGAGCTCTCGTCGGTGACGTCGAGGGAGAGGGTGTGGCAGCCGGCCTCGCGCAGGTCCTCGATCGAGGAGGCGTCGCGGGCGGTCGCGTAGACGGTGTGGCCGGCGCGGGCCAGGCGCTCGGCCGTGGCGCGGCCGATGCCGGTGGAGCAGCCGGTGATGAGTACGGCCTGCGATGTGTCGCTCATGTGGTCAAAGTAGACACTTCTTGCGTGAGTTGTCAAGTTCGTTCATACTCCGGGCATGACGCAAGCGACCCCCTCCCGCGCCGCCGCCACCCAGGCCGCGCTCCTGGACGCGGCCCTGCACGAGTTCTCGGCGTTCGGGTTCCGCCGCTCGTCGATGGAGAGCGTGGCCCGCCGGGCCGGCGTGTCGCGCGCGACGCTGTACGTGCACTGGGGCAGCAAGGAGGAGCTCTTCCGCGGGCTCGTCCAGCAGCTGCACGACGAGCATGTCGCCGCCATGGAGGCCGTCCTCGCCGACGAGGACGGCGAGCTCGAG
>CAZXNX010000353.1:0-3122 GCA_964642225.1 uncultured Solirubrobacteraceae bacterium
CTACTCGGCCGGCCTCGTCCAGGGAGCGTCCACCTCCAAGACCGCCGTGCGCGAGTCGCTGGCGGTCGCCAACGCGCCCAAGGGCGCCAAGAAGCGCACCCTCGGCCTGTCCCGTGTGACCGTGCCCGCCGGCGCCCAGCTCGCGCTGCACCACCACCCCGGGACGCAGATCGCGTCGATCCAGCAGGGCACGCTCACCTACACCGTGCAGCACGGCAGCGTCACCGTCAGCACCGGCGACGCCGACACCCCGAAGTTCGTGCGCACGATCTCCGCGGGCCAGACCGCCAACATCAAGGCCGGCCAGTGGATCGTCGAGCAGCCGTCCACGATCCATCGCGCCGCCAACAAGGGCAAGAAGAAGATCGTGATCCTGCTCGCCACGCTCTTCCCGCAGGGCAGCCCGCCCTCGATCCCCAACAACTAGAGGCCCACGATGTCCACCACCCGCAAGGGCTCCGTCACCTTCGCCGCGCTCGTCATCCTGACGGTGGGCGCGCTCAACGCCATCTGGGGCATCGCCGCGCTGGCGAACAAGGAGTACTTCCACGAGGCCAGCCTGCTGTTCGAGTCGCTGCAGACCTGGGGCTGGGTCTACCTGATCATCGGCGCGCTGCAGGTGTTCGTGGCCGGGCTCATCTTCACCGAGCGCCCGTGGGGCTCCGCGCTGGGCATGTTCGGCGCGTTCCTGGGCATCCTCGTCAACTTCCTGTCGGTCGGCGCCTACCCGGTGTGGAGCGTGCTGCTCATCGCGCTGGACTTCTTCGTCCTCTTCACGCTCGCCACCAACCTCGACGACTAGGGGGCTCAGGCGCGGCGCGGCGGCAGCAGGGCCGCCGCCACGAGGAAGCACAGTGCGCCCAGGAAGGTGCCGGCGTTCGCCGCCGCGGCGTTGCGCACGGTCCCCGAATCGGGGATCACGTACGACGCCACGGCGGAGACGGCGAAGAAGACCGAGCCCGCCATGTTCAGCCAGCTCGTGACCCACGTGCGGGCGTCCGGGTCCCACAGGCCGTCCTTCTCGGTGGTGGCGACCAGGGCCAGCACGCTGGCCACGAGGAAGCAGGTCGAGCCGTACACGTCCGGGCGCCACACGTGCCGGTCGATGCCCGTGGTGCTCAGCGACGCGATCAGCGCGGCCCCGGTGCTGACGTTGAAGAAGAGCGTGCCCGGGAACTGCACGGCGGCGGCCCACCAGTCGCTCCAGCCCGGCCGCGCCTTCCAGGCCCCAGAGCGCCAGCGGCCGCTCAGGCGCAGCTGCACGAAGCTCGCGGTGGTGAAGAACAGCGAGCCGACGAAGTAGGTCACGCCGTCGGCGCGGGACCCGACGAGCGAGGCGTAGCCGGGCAGCGCGCCGAGCGCGAAGCAGAACGACCCGACCACGAACAGCTGGGACTCGCGGCGGATGTTGAGCAGGCGGCGCATGCGCGGGCGGCCGGGCGGCGCGCCCTAGAGGATGCCGACGATGTACGCGCAGTCCCAGTTGCGCGCGCCGCTGCCGCCGGCCCACAGCTTGGCCGCGAGCCGGTCCTGCTCGGCCTTGCTGGCCAGGTACGCCTTGGGCGTGCTGCCGCCCATCGCCTGCCAGGTGGAGTCGATGAACTGGTAGTAGCCGGAGGCGGTCGCGCTGTTGGGCGGCAGGTTCTGGCCGCCCGACTCGCACTGCACGATCGCCCACGGGATCGCCCACGGCCCGCCGGGGCCGACGTTGCTGGTGGGGCCGCCGGGCGCGCTGGCCTGGCGGGCGGCCTTGGCCTGCTCGGCCTCCAGCTGCTTGAGGGTGCGCTCGGCCCGCCGGCGGCTGGAGCGCGTGTCCTGCAGGGCCTGCACCCGGGCCTCGTGGGCGGCGGCCAGCGTCGAGCGGCGTTCCTCCAGGACACTGCTCATGGCCGACAGCGCGTCGCGCTCCTGCTGGACCTGGGCGGTCTGCGCGGCCTGGCGCGGCACGTCGCGGGACAGCGCGCGGGCCTGGCGGCCGGCGTCGGCCTGGGCGGACCGCACCGTGTCGATGATGGTGGTGTCACGGTCCTGGATCCGGCCGACGAAGTCGAGCCGCTCGACGAGCTCGGAGAAGCCGTGGCTGTTGAGGACGACGCCGACGAGGTCGGGCTTGTCGGCCATGTACTGGTCGCGCAGCACCCGGCTGAGGAGCGCGCGCCCCTCTCCCAGCCGGGCGCGCAGGCGGGCCAGTCGGCTGCGCTGGGCGCGCAGGCGCCGGCGCGTGTCGTCGAGCTTGGCCTGCACGGTGTCCAGGTCGCGCTGCTTGGTGTCCAGGCGGCCCTGCATGAGGTCGACGGCCCGGGTCGCCCGCTGCTCCAGCGCCCCCAGCCGGTCGGCGGCGGAGGCGAGCTGGTCCTCACGCCCGCTCTGCTGGTCGATCTGGTTGCGCAGGGTGTCGGTCGTCGGGGCGCTGCCGGCGGGCAGGGGCGACGAGCCGGCCGCCACGAGGGCGGCGGCGCAGGCGGCCAGGAGGAGGCCGAGGCGGCGGAGTGCGTGTGGCGAGACGTGCATACGGGCTGCGCGAGACCAGAACCCGGGCGGCGTCCGTCACGGTAGCGGTGGTCAGGCCGGGGCGAGAGGCGTGCACGGCGTCCTGCGTGGGCGCCCGGCGGCCCTTCCTCACGCACGAAGGGCCGCCGGTTGGCGGCCCTTCGCATGACCCTGCGTGTGATTGTCCGGCCGCCGCGAGGGCGACCGGGGAACTAGTTGAGCTTGATGCCGGACGAGCCGAGGAGCGCCAGGATCTTGCTCAGGTCGATCCCGCCGAGGCTGGCGGTCGAGCCGGAGCTCAGGCCGCCGAGGATCTTGCTGAGGTCCAGGTTCTTCGGCAGGCCGAACTTGCTCAGGTCCAGGCCCTTCGTGAGCTTGCTCACGTCGATGCCCTTGAGCTTGCTGAGGTCGATGCCCTTGGGCAGACCCAGCTTGCTCAGGTCCAGGCCCTTGAGGCTTCCCAGGTTCAGGTTGCTCAGGTTGAGCCCGGCGAGCGGGTTGGTCGTGGTGGCCGAGCCCTTCGTCAGACCCTGAAGCAGGGACGTCAGCGAGCTGAGGCTCGGGGCCTTCGGCGGGGTGGCCGCCGTCGCAACGGACGAGGTGGCGGGGACGATGAGGGCGGCGACGAACAG
>CAZXNX010000354.1:0-3118 GCA_964642225.1 uncultured Solirubrobacteraceae bacterium
GGGCCAACGGGACCAACGGCACGAACGGCGCCGCGGGCACCAACGGCCTCAACGGCGCGGTCGGGCCCACGGGCGCGACCGGGGCCACCGGGGCCACGGGCGCCGACGGCAAGAACGGGAAGGTGACCTGCAAGGTCACGGGCAAGAAGATCGCCTGCACGGTGACCTACGCGTCCTCCCGCAAGGCGACCAGCGCCCGGCTCGTGAAGTCCGGGCGCACGGTGGCCCGGGGCACCCTCAGCCGCGGCAAGGTCACGTTCACGACGGCGTCGCGTCTGAAGAAGGGCACCTACACCCTGGTGGCCGGCGGCAGGAACGTCCGGCTCGTGGTGCGCTGAAGCGGGCACGGCGACCGACGCGCCAGGGGCGGCCCACGGGCCGCCCCTGGTCGTCAGGCCGGCCGGGCCGGGTCCGACTCGATCTGCTCGACCGTGCGCACGCAGTTGCGCCCGGCGTGCTTGGCCGCGTACAGGGCCAGGTCCGCGCTGTGCAGGAGCGTCTCCGGCGAGTCGCCGTCGGCGGGGAAGGTCGCCACCCCGATGCTCACGGTGACGGAGCGCTCCACGCCCGGGTGCGCGATCGCGCCCACCTCCTCGCGGAGCTTCTCGGCCACGACCACCGCGCCGTCCCGGTCGGTGTCCGGCAGCAGGACGACGAACTCCTCGCCCCCGAAGCGGGCCTTGAAGTCGCTGTCGCGGGCCGACTCGCGGATGACGAGGGAGACCCGGGCCAGCACCTCGTCGCCCCGGTCGTGCCCGTACCGGTCGTTGACGAGCTTGAAGCGATCGAGGTCGAGCATGAGGACCGAGAGCGGCATCCCGGAGCGGCGCGCCTGGGCGACCTGCCGCAGGAAGGTGTCGTCGAGCGCCCGGCGATTGGCCAGCCCCGAGAGCGCGTCGGTGAGGGCGAGTTCCCGCGCGTCGGACAGGGTCCGCAGGTTGGCCAGCAGCGGCCCCGCGTAGCCGACCGTCTCGGCGAGCAGCCGCTCGTCGACGGGGCGCAGGGGCTCCTCGTGGCGCACCAGGAGGGCGCCCAGCGCCCGGGCCCCGACGCGGATCGGGATGCACCGGGCCCGGCCCGGGCCGCCTCCGCAGACGTCGCAGTGCACGAGCTGCAGCTCGTCGGGCCGCTCGTGGTGCACCTGGCCGATGCGCAGCGCCACGCACCCGTCGGAATTCGGAGCCCCGGCGCTGATGTCGCTTCCGGCGAGCGCGCGGTGGTCACGGTCCACGACCGTCACCTGGCTGCCGGGGATCTCGGTCTCGATGTGGCGGACGACGGTGTGACGGGCCTCGGCCTCGCTTTCGGCGAACTGGAGCACCTGGGCGAACTCCCGGCCCTTCTCGACGTATCGCTGCTCGGTGGCATGCCGCACGCGCTCGTCGTCCTGCTGGCGCTCCTTGCCGCGGCGCTCGCGGCGCCGCTGGGACTGGATGACGAAGATCGCGGTGAAGGTGATCGCGAATGCGATGACGGCCGCCACGATGACGCCGGTCCGCGACGCCGCCGCGAAGTCCCGCGACTCCTGGCCCTCGGCCGCGCGCGTGTACTGCGCGTTGGCACGCCGGAACCGCAGCATGAGCTGGTCCCGTTCGAACTCCGAGGCGAGAGTCGGGCGGGCCGCCGGTTTGGCGCGGGTGCGGATGATCGCCTGCTGCGCGCTGGCCTGCCACTGCGCCGCGGCGTGCCGCTGCCGCACGAGCAGGGCCTCGCCGCCCGGGATCGCGGACGCCTCGCCCTGGGCCCGCTGGAAGGTCCGCGACAGCAGGCGGGAGCCCTCCACGTACGGTGCCAGCTCCGACTCCAGCCCGGTCAGCGCGAACCCGCGCAGGCCGGTCTCCCGGTCCACCTGCGCCACGAGCAGTCGCTGCGCGTTGTCGGTCCGCGTCTGGGCATGGTGGACGGAGTCGCGCACGGCGGAGAACGCGACGAGCAGCACCACCACGAGCAGGGTGATCCCGGCGAAGGCGGCCGCGATGCCGCGCGCGGAGCCGAAGCGCCGTGTCCGTTCAGCGGGAGGCGCCATGAGCGTCTCCTGAAGCAGCCGGAATCACGATGCTCCGCATTCTGGCGGATGCGGCGGCGCCAGGCTCCGTACTTCTCCCCCGCTCTCGCCCTGCGTGCGTCACCTCACAGGGCGCGGGCGCCGTCAGGCCAGCAGAGTGGGGTCGACCGGCGGGACGCCGTATGCCTCGCGCAGCTCCCGCAGGCCGGTGCCCGTCGCCGCCCAGAAGTCCCAGTCGGCGTCCACCACGTCCACCGTGGTGGCGGCGCCGCGATCCCAGGCCGTCCAGAACTTGTGCGGCTCGAAGGCGCCGGTGGAGCTCATCGCGATGTCGTTGAGCTTGATCCCCAGATGCCAGCTGAACAGGACCGGCAGCACCTCGGCCGCCATCGGATGGTCGGGGTGCATCGCGCCGATGAAGGTCGAGACGCACAGCTCCCCCTGCTGGGAGGTCGAGTACCCGCTGAGCACGTGCGAGCTGTCGTGCGGCGTGGTGAACCCCTCGGCCAGGCCGTTCGGGTTCCCGGGAAAGGCGAATCCGTTGCGCCGGAAGTGGTCGAAGAAGGCCCGTCCGAACGTGCCCGTCGGCAACTCCTCCAGGGCCAGGTACCGCGCCTCCAGCGCCGGGTTCTCGCGGCCGCCCCGGTAGGGCAGGAACGGGGCGATGGCGTCCTCGTCCAACCCGGCGAGGTCCAGGTGGGGAAAGCTCTCGGCGTTGCGGCGGATCATGCACGCGGCGGCGGCCGCGACCTCGTCGGCGGCGGCGCGGGAGAGGATGTCCACGAAGCCCGGGTGCTGCCCCAGCGCGTCGGCGTAGGCGCGCACGAGGTCCGTCTTGCCCAGGTCGAGCCGCCCGTCGACGAGCGACATCACCGCGACCATCCGCACCGCCTGCTCCGCCTCGTCCTCGCTGAGCGTCGCCGCCGCGAGCTCGGCGGGCGTGACGGGGGGCACCGCGGCGACGTCGAGGTCCATGCGGCCGAAGGCGATCTGCGCGGTCGCCTGGAGCGTGCGCCGGTCGGCCTCGGTCAGCGTCGCGTGGTGCGCCTCGCCCACCCCGCGCATCGCCCCGAGGATGGCCAGCGCCTGACGATCGTCGACCCGGAGGATCAC
>CAZXNX010000355.1:0-3107 GCA_964642225.1 uncultured Solirubrobacteraceae bacterium
GTCTTCATGGACGGCGGAGAGCTGGTTGGGGTAGGCGTCGTACTTGTCGCTCAGGCCCACGCGATCGAGGAGCTCCTTGGCCCGCACGATCGCCTCCTTGCGGTTCTGCCCCTTGACCTTGACGGGCGCCTCGATGACGTTGCCGACGGCGGTCATGTGGGGGAAGAGGTTGAAGCGCTGGAAGACCATCCCGATCTCGGCCCGCTTCTTGGCGACCTCGGCGTCCTTCAGCTCGTAGATCTGGTCGCCCTTCTGGCGGTATCCGACGAGCTCGCCGTCGACGGACAGGCGCCCGGCGTTGATCTTCTCCAGGTGGTTGATGCACCGCAGGAAGGTCGACTTGCCCGAGCCGGAGGGGCCCAGCAGCGCCTTGACCTCCTTGGGGGCGACGTCGAGCGTGATCCCCTTGAGGACCTGGTTGTCGCCGAAGTACTTGTGGACGGCTTCGGCCTTGACCATGGGCTGGGGCTGGCTCATCGCAGGCCTCCGATGCTGCCGGGCGGGTTCGTCTCCACCGGGGGCTCGGACGGCGGCGGAGGTTGATGGCGGTTGGACGTGAGCACGCGCTTGAGCTTCTGGAAGGGCGTCTCGGGCAGGTTGCGCGTGGAGCCGCGCGCGTAGTAGCGCTCGAGGTAGTACTGGCCGAAGGACATGATCGACGTCACCGCCAGGTACCAGATCGAGGCCACGATCAGGAGCGGGATCGTCTGGTAGGTCCGCGAGTAGATGATCTGCGCGGAGTACAGGAGCTCGGGCACGGCGATGACGGAGACCAGCGCCGTGTTCTTCAGCATCGAGATGGTCTCGTTGCCGGTCGGCGGCACGATCACGCGCATGGCCTGGGGCAGGACGACGCGGCGCATCGTCTGCAGCCGGCTCATGCCCAGGGCGGCGGAGGCCTCCTGCTGGCCCTCGTCGACCGAGAGGATGCCGGCGCGCACGATCTCCGACATGTAGGCGCCCTCGTTGAGACCCAGGGCGAGCATGCCGGCGAGGAAGGGGGTGATGAAGTCGTTGGCGTTCAGGCTGATGAACGGCGTGCCGAACGTGATGACCTTGTAGAGCGCGCTGAGGTTGAACCAGAAGATGATCTGGACCAGCAGCGGGGTGCCGCGGAACACCCAGATGTAGAACCAGCTGGCGGAGGACACCAGGGGGTTCTTCGACAGCCGCATCACCGCGAGCAGGATGCCCAGCAGGACGCCGATGACCATCGAGATGACGGTGAGGTACAGGGTCTTGAGCAGGCCCTGGAGGATCTGGTCGTCGAAGAGGTAGTCCCCGACCACGCCCCACTCGAAGTTGGGGTTCGTCGCGATCGACCTCACGGCCATGATCACGATGACCAGGATGATGAGGCCGGAGACCCAGCGCCCCGGGTGACGCACCGGCACCGCCTGAATCGCTTCAGGCGGTGCGGTGGTCACCGGGTGGCCGGCGGTGTCCTGTTCTGACACCGGAGTGCCCTATCGGAAGGCGAGCTGGTCCGGGCGGACTAGCTCGTCGCTCCGTTGACCTTGGGATCGGTGATGGCGCCGGACTCGACGCCCCACTTGGTCAGGATCTCCTTGTACGTGCCGTCGGCGATCAGCGCCTTGATGGCGTCGACCATCGGCTGCGCGAGCCCGCTGTCCTTGGGGACGGCGATGCCGTACGGGGCGTTGTCGTAGGACTCGCCCACGAGCTTGAACGCGCCGTTGGACTGCTTCACCGCGTAGGCGGCGACCGGCGAGTCGGCCATGGCGACCTGCACGCGGCCCGACTTGAGGGCCAGGTTGACGCCGTTCTGATCCGGGAAGATCTGGACGTCGACGGCCTTCTTGCCGTCCGCGGTGCACTTCTTGCTCTGCGCGGTGGCGTCGTCGGCCTGCACGGTGCCCTTCTGGGCGGCGACCTTCAGGCCGCACAGGTCGGCCAGCGTGTTCACCGTCGGGCCGCCGTCGGCCGCGGTGTAGAACGAGCTGCCGGCGGTGAAGTAGGTCGCGAAGTCGACCGTCGCCTCACGCTCCTTGTTGTCCGTGAAGGACGAGACGCCGACCTGGTACTTGCCGGCTTTGATGCCGGGGATGATGCCGTCGAACGGCGCGTTCTTGACCTCGGCCTTGAGGCCGAGCTTCGCGGCGATCGCGTTGATGAGGTCGACATCCATTCCGACGACGGTCTTGCCGTCCTTGTCGAAGAACTCGTTGGGCGCGTAGGAGGCATCAGACGCGACGACCAGCGTCTTGCCCTTGAACTCGGCGGGCACGGCGATGCTCGAGTCCGCTGCGGTTGTGGCGGCGGTGGAGGCCGTGGTGTCGCTCTTCTTGTCGTCTCCGCATGCGACGAAGAACAGGCTGAGACCGAAAAGTGCAGCGATGACGACGGCGAGCCGTCCGGACCTGGCGTTCATGAAATCCCCTCGGGAAATTGGCTTACGGCATGGACCGTGGAGACAATAACCGCGCTGAGGGTCTCCATGTTGGCGATGTGCGCACTTCCCCGCCCAATTCGCCATCTCGGTGCGGTGTGGCGACCATCGGGGGGTCCGGTATGGACCGTGTGGCGGTTGACGGGGGCGGTGTGGCCCACCATCGATCCGTGTCGCGTGCTCAGGAGCGGCGTCCGAGGGGGTGGGCCGTTGTACGAATCGGCAGACCGGCGCCCGGGCGCCGCCGGCCGGGTCTGCCACCATGGGCCGATGCACGTGGGGGATTGCACGAGGGCCGTGGGGGCCGCGGTGGTGGGCGGGCTCGTCGTCGGCGCGGGCGCCCGCGGGCTGGACCAGTTCGAGGCGCGCACCGTCCACTGGTTCTCCGCGCTCGGGGCCCCGTGGCTCATCGCCGCCTTCCTCATCGGGGCGTTCGTGGGGCGCCGCCGCCTGGGCGCCGCCGCGGGCGGCGCGGCGCTGGCGCTCGGCGTCGTCGTCTACTACGCGATCTACCACTTCGTCGAGCATGGGATGGGCGTCGTCTACTCCACCACGGTGGGAGCGGCCTGGGCCATCGGCGCCCTCCCGGCGGGCGCGGTGTTCGGCTGGGCCGGCGCGGCGTGGCACCAGCGGCGCGGGCCGTGGTCGGCCGCCGCCGTGGCCGGCGCGCTGCTCGGCGAGGCGCTCCTGCTCCAGC
>CAZXNX010000356.1:0-3093 GCA_964642225.1 uncultured Solirubrobacteraceae bacterium
GAACACCCAGGATAGGCTGGTCATCACCGGCCGCGCGATAGAAACATTCCCGGAATGGACTGGCCCCCTTCAGGGCAGGAATGGGGCCTATTTCCGGAATTGATGGGGCCCCCTCGCAACCTCGCTATCCATGCGGGATTGCGAGGGGCTAATTACCGGAACGGGTCCCGGCACTCCCCCCATGGGCGCGGCTGGGTTCGAACCAGCGACCTCTCGCTTGTAAGGCGAGCGCTCTGACCAACTGAGCTACGCGCCCGAGCCGCAAGAGGCTACCGCGCGCTCAGATGCGGCAGCGGGCGGGGCGGACCTTGCGCTGGCAGCCCTCGTAGCGCCGCGCGAAGCTGCGGTAGCGCGTCTCGGCCGGCTTGGTGACGACCGTGCCGTTCGGCTTGACCCGGCGCAGCCCGGCGTAGTCGAAGACGTACTGGTCGCCGGCGTCGAACGTCGCCCAGGCGAACCAGAAGATCTGGGTCAGCCGCAGCGAGGCGCGGTTCTTGACCAGGAGCTGGAAGGCCTGCTCCAGGCGGTAGGCCTGGCCGCCCTCGTTGGTCTCGAAGCCATAGCGGTTCTTCTGCACCACCTTGTTCAGCGCCGAGGGCCAGCCGAACTCGGTCAGCACCAGCGGCTTGGCCCGGTCGCCGTGCTTGTCCAGCACTGCCCGCGCGTACTTCAGCGAGTTGAGCACGTTCTCGGCCTGCTGCGTGTACACGTGGATGGCGGCGCCGTCGAAGTACGGGCCGGCGCCGGCGGCGTAGAGGTCCTCGATGGTGTCCCAGCTGACGCCCAGGATGCCGCCGAGCAGCGCCCGGCCACGGGGATCCTGGGCGTGGATCGCGGTGTGCGCGGCCCGCAGCATCGCCACGTAGCGCTCCTGGTAGGGCTTGGGCGCGTCCCAGAACACCGAGGGGGTCAGCGGCCCATCCCAGCCGGTCGGCTCGTTCCAGATCTGCCAGTCGCGGGTCGGCACCCTCGGCAGCTTGGGATGGGAGGCCCAGAAGGTGCCGCCGGCGCCGTAGCGCTTGACGAGCAGCCCGACGAACCGCCCGTAGGCCTCCGGGTCGGCGGGCGGCGACCACAGGGACCGCGCGTCGACCCGCTGCCACGTCGGTGCGCCGACGACCACCGGCAGGACGGTCATGCCGCGTCGCGCGGCGTGCTCGTAGAGCCGGTCGGAGGCGGCGAAGCTCGTCGGGATCCCGTCGACGAGGGTGAACTCGTCAACCTGGTCCTCGGGCACGGCAGCCGCATCGGGATAGGGCTGCATGGCGTTCCAGTAGACGGCGGCGCTCACCGCCTCCACGCCGTCGGTGCGCATCCGGCGGAACTCGGCGGCGGTGTCCCTGGCCTCCCACGTCGGTTCGTGGACGGCGACGCCGAAGAACCCGGCGGGAACGGTCGGGGCCGCCTTGGCCTCCGCGGCGGACGGGGCAAGGGCGGCGACGGCCAGGATGAGCGAGGCGACCGCGACGCACGCGGACGGGCACCTCATCGCAGAAAGCCTTGCACCACCTCATGGTACTCGGGAACGTCGAGGAGGAAGGAGTCATGCCCCCACGGCGAGGCGATGTCATGGTGGCGCACGGCCACTCCTCCCGCCGCGAGTTGCTCGGCCAGGAAGGCGGAGTGCTCGGTGCCGAAGCGCCAGTCGGTGTCGAAGGAGACGAGCAGGAAGTCGGTGCCCACCGCGCCCAGGTCGAGGGCCTCGTCCTCGAACGGGACGAAGTAGTCCATGACCCGGGAGAGGTAGAGGTAGGAGAGCGCGTCGAAGCGGTCGAGGAACACCTGCGCCTGGTGGTCCAGGTAGGACTCGACCTGGAAGTCGGTGGCCATCGTCATCGCCGAGCCCGGCGCTCGGCGGGCGCGGTCGAACTTGCGGGCCAGCGACGCCTCGCTGACGTAGGTGATGTGGGCCATCATGCGCGCGATCGCCATCCCGACGTCGGGCCGGGCGGGCGGGGTGGCGTCCAGGTAGTCGCCGCCCTGGAAGTCGGGGTCGCGGGTGATCGCCGTGCGCGCGACCTTGGAGAAGGCGATGTTCTGGGCGGTCAGGCGGGCGCTGGCGCAGACGAGGACGGCCCGCTCGACTTCATCAGGGTGGTCCAGCGCCCACTGCAGGATCTGCATCCCGCCGAGCGAGCCGCCGATGCCGACGGCCAGCCGAGCGATCCCCAGGTGGGCGAGCAGGCGGCGGTGCACGGCGACGAGGTCGCGCACGGTGAAGAGGGGGAACCGCAGCCCGTAGGCGCGGCCGTCCGGGTCGCCGGGGTCGGGGCTCGACGGGCCCGTCGTGCCCTGGCAGCCCCCGAGGAGGTTGGCGCAGATCACGAAGTACCGGTCGGTGTCGATCATCCGCCCCGGCCCCAGGGCGATGTCGAACCAGCCCGGCCGCGCGGGATCGCCGTGGTGGCCGGCGGCGTGGGCGTCCCCCGTCAGGGCATGGGCCAGGAAGACGGCGTTGCCGCCGTCGGCGTCCAGCTCGCCGTACGTCTCGTAGGCGACCTCGACCGGGGCGATCGTCGCCCCCGACTCCAGCACCAGCGGGTCGTCCTGCGTGAAGAGGACGACCCGCTCGGTGTGGACGAGGCCGAGGCCCCCGGTGCTCATGGGAGGGCGCTCAGCTCCGCGTCTTGGCCAGGGCCTGGTCCAGGTCCGCGGTGATGTCGTCGATGTGCTCGATGCCGACCGACAGGCGGATGGTGTCCTGGGTGACGCCCGCGGCCGCCAGCTCCTCGTCGTTGAGCTGCGAATGCGTCGTCGAGGCGTTGTGGATGGCCAGCGACTTGGCGTCGCCGATGTTGGCCAGGTGGCTGAACAGCTCCAGGCCCTCGACGAACGTCTTGCCGGCCTCGGCGCCGCCCTTGACGCCGAAGGTGACCAGCGCGCCCCCGCCGCCGCGGAGCGTGCGCTGCGCGACCTCGTGGTAGGCGCTCGACTCCAGCCCCGGATAGAGCACCCACGCGACGTCCGGGTGGCCCTCCAGGTGGCGGGCGACGGCCAGCGCATTCTCGTTGTGACGCTCCATCCGCAGCGCGAGCGTCTCGACGCCCTGCAGGATGAGGAAGGCGTTGAACGGCGAGAGCGCCGCGCCGGTGT
>CAZXNX010000357.1:0-3044 GCA_964642225.1 uncultured Solirubrobacteraceae bacterium
CCTTGAAGATGGCGCGGATCAGCTTCTCTTCCGCGGTCAGCTCGGTCTCGCCCTTGGGCGTGACCTTGCCGACGAGCAGGTCGCCGGAGCCGACCTCGGCGCCGACGCGGACGATGCCGCGGTCGTCGAGGTTGCGCAGCGACTCCTCCGAGCGGTTCGGGATGTCGCGGGTGATCTCCTCGTCGCCGAGCTTCGTGGTGCGGGCGTCGATCTCGTACTCCTCGATGTGGATCGAGGTGAGCTCGTCGTCCTTCACGAGGCGCTTGCTGAGGATGATCGCGTCCTCGAAGTTGTAGCCCTCCCAGGACATGAAGGCGACCTTCAGGTTCTTGCCCAGCGCCATCTCCGCCTGATCGGTGGAGGAGCCGTCGGCCAGCACCCCGCCCTTGGCCACCGTCTGGCCGCTCTTGACGAGCGGCTTGTGGTGGATGAGCGTGCCCTGGTTGGAGCGCATGAACTTCTGCAGGACGTACTCCTGCGCGCCGTCCTTGCCCTCGACGACGATCTTCTCGCCGTCGACCCAGGTGACCGTCCCGGCCTCCCGGGCGAGCAGCACGTCGCCGGTGTCCAGCGCCGCGCGGCGCTCCATGCCGGTGCCCACGATCGGGGCGTCGGTCTTCAGGAGCGGGACCGCCTGGCGCTGCATGTTCGAGCCCATGAGGGCGCGGTTGGCGTCGTCGTGCTCGAGGAACGGGATCATCGCCGTGGCGACGGACCAGATCTGCTCGGGCGAGACGTCGACGAGGTCGACGTCCTTGGGGGCGACCGTCACGTACTGGCCGGCCAGGGTGCGGCAGAGGACCTCGGGGCCCTTGAGCTTCTGGGTCTTCTCGTCACGCGGGTGGTTGGCCTGCGCGATGAGCTTCTCCTCCTCCTGCGTGGCGTCGTAGTGGACGATCTCGTCGGTGACGACGCCGTCCTTGACCACGCAGTACGGGGTGGTGACGAACCCGAAGGCGCTGACCTGCGCGTAGCTCGACAGCGAGCCGATGAGGCCGATGTTCGGCCCCTCCGGCGTCTCGATCGGGCACATGCGGCCGTAGTGCGTCGGGTGCACGTCGCGCACCTCGATGGGGGCGCGCTCGCGGGTCAGGCCGCCGGCGCCCAGCGCCGACAGGCGGCGGCGGTGCGTCAGGCCCGACAGGGAGTTCGTCTGGTCCATGAACTGCGAGAGCTGCGAGGAGCCGAAGAACTCCTTCTGCGCGGCCACCACGGGGCGGATGTTCACGATCGTCTGCGGCGTGATCGTGTCCTCGTCCTCGGTGGTGAGGCGCTCGCGCACGACGCGCTCCATCCGGTAGAGGCCGATGCGGAAGGCCTCCTGGATGAGCTCGCCGACCGTGCGCAGACGGCGGTTGCCGAAGTGCTCGTACTCGTCGAGGTGCTCGGCGACGGGCTCGCGCGGCATGGCCTGGGCCTCGGCCGCGTAGTCCTTGATCTCGACCTCGGGGTCCTCGGTGATGCCGAGGATCCGGGGCAGGCTGACGAGCTCCTTGACGAGGGCGTGGATGTCCTCGTGCGTGAGGGTCCGGACATCGAGGTCGATGTGCTCGGAGTCCTTGAAGAGCCGCGAGTTCAGCTTGTAGCGGCCGACCCGCGTGAGGTCGTAGCGCTTGGGGTCGAAGAAGAGCTGCTGCAGCAGCGCGTAGGCGGCGTCGACGCTCGGCGGCTCACCCGGGCGCTGCTTCTTGAAGAGCTCGATGAGCGCGCCCTTCTTCGTCTTCGTCGTCTCGGAGTCGGCCTCGATCGTGTGCCGCATGTAGATCGAGTCGTCGAAGAGCTCCAGGAGCTCGGCGTCCAGGCGCGCGATGTCCTCCTCGGACTCCTCGATCGCCCCGTCGACCTCGGGGTTGTAGGTCATGGCCCGCAGGAGCACGGTGACCGGCAGCTTGCGCTTGCGGTCGATGCGGACGAAGACCTTGCCCTTCTTGTCGATCTCCAGCTCCAGCCAGGAGCCGCGGGCCGGCATCAGGTTGGCCGTGAAGACCTGCTTCTCGCGGTCCTTGGGCTCCATCAGGTAGGCGCCCGGCGAACGGACCAGCTGCGTCACGACGACGCGCTCGGTGCCGTTGATGATGAAGGTGCCGCGCTCGGTCATCCACGGGAAGTCGCCCATGAAGACGGTCTGCTCGCGGATCTCGCCGGTCTCGTGGTTGATGAACGCCACGGTGACGTTGAGGGGGCGCGAGTACGTGAGGTCCTTCTCGCGACACTCCTCGATCGTGTTGGCCGGCTCCTCGAACACGAACTCGCCGAACTGCACGGCGAGGTGGCCGGTGTAGTCCTCGATCGGCGAGATGTCGTCGATCGTCTCCCGCAGGCCACCGCCGTCGGGGTTCGTCAGCAGCTCGAACGAGCGGCGCTGGATGTCGATGAGATTGGGGACTTCCAGCGGCTTGTTCAGCCGCGCGAAAGTACGGCGCGTACGGAGAGCGTCAACACGAGGCACGACGGGCGACTCCTCGGGGAGGTCGAGAGGGCAAGGCGGCGCAGGAGACTTCACGCGCGATCCAACAAGATAGCACAGCGCAAAGCGGACCCCCACACGGGGGCGGTCGACGCTCACGGACCCCACCCTGGGCGACCGCGTATGTGGCGCGGTGCCGGTGCTTCGGGTGGCTACGGCTATCGGTCGACCAGGGCAGGGTAGCGCACATCGACCGGGCCGTGGGCGAGTGCCATGATGGGTCCATGATCTTCGATCACGTCGCCCAGCAGGTCCCGGACATCGCCGCCGCCATCGCCTGGTGGAAGGAGCTCGTCCCCGGCACCGCCGTCCTCTACGAGGACGACACCTGGGGGCTCATCGACGCCGGCGGGGCGAAGCTCGCCTTCGTCATGGCCGACCAGCACCCCAACCACCTGGCCTGGAAGGTCAGCGACGCGCAGCTGGAGCAGATGGCCGCCGAGCGCGGCCTGGAGATCCACCTGCACCGCGACGCCACGCGCTCGTTCTACATCGAGGCGCCGGGCGGCACGAGCGTGGAGATCATCAGCTACCCCGAAGGCGCCTGAGCCGCCACGGGGGCCGCGGCCCACGACAC
>CAZXNX010000358.1:0-3032 GCA_964642225.1 uncultured Solirubrobacteraceae bacterium
CCGTTGCGCACGGCGAGGTGCTCCTCGCGGATGCCCGCGTACTGGACGGGCATCTCCCACCCGGCGAAGGGCACGAGCTTCCCGCCGGCCTTCACGTGGGTGTCGTAGAGGGACGTCCGACGCAGGGTGTCCGAAGCGGATTGCACCGCGCTGAGGCTAGCAGCGGCACGGCCCCTGCCCCTCTCCGCCCGGGGAGACCGGGCGGAGCCCTTCTAGCGCAGGAAGGGCGGGATGTCGATGTCGTCGTCGCTGATCTCCAGCGACGAGCGCTGACGGTCGTCGACGCGCGGGTTGCGATCCCGCGGCTCGCGCGGCAGATCCCCGCCGGAGCGCGGCTCGCGGGCCGGGCGGGCGCTCTCGCGGCCGGGGGTGCTGCTGCGCAGCCGCGGCGGGCGCTTGGCGTCGAAGCCGGTGGCGATGACGGTGACCTGCACCTCGTCGCCGATGTCCTCGTCGAGCACCGTGCCGAAGATGATGTTGGCGTTGGGGTCCGAGGCGGCCTGGACGATCTCGGCGGCCTCGTTGACCTCGAAGAGCCCGAGGTCGGCGTTGCCGGTGATGCTGAGCAGGATGCCGGTGGCGCCCTGGACGGAGTCCTCCAGCAGCGGGCTGGAGATGGCGGCCTTGGCCGCGTCTGCGGCGCGGTGCTCCCCACTCGCGCGGCCCATGCCCATGAGGGCCGAGCCGGCGTCGGACATGACCGTGCGCACGTCGGCGAAGTCGAGGTTGATCAGGCCGGGGATCGTGATGAGGTCCGTGATGCCCTGCACGCCCTGGCGCAGGACGTTGTCGGCCTCGCGGAACGCGTCGAGGATCGTGGTGCGGCGCTCGACCATCCCCAGGAGCTTCTCGTTGGGGATGACGATGAGGGTGTCGACGACGTCACGCAGGCGGGCGATGCCCTCCTCCGCCGCGCGGGTGCGCTGCGATCCCTCGAACTCGAAGGGCTTGGTGACGACGCCCACGGTGAGCGCGCCGATCTCGTTCTTGGCGATCTCGGCGATCACGGGGGCGGCGCCGGTGCCGGTGCCACCACCCTCGCCCGCGGTGACGAAGACCATGTCGGCGCCCTTGAGCGCCTCCTTGATGTCGTCGCGCGACTCGGCCGCGGCACCGAAGCCGACGTCCGGGTTGGCGCCGGCGCCGAGACCCTTGGTGAGGTCGTGGCCGATGTTGAGCTTGATGTCGGCGTCACACATCTGGAGCGCCTGGGCGTCCGTGTTCGCCGCGATGAACTCCACGCCGCGCAGGCCTGCGTCGACCATCCGGTTGACGGCGTTGGTTCCGCCGCCTCCGACGCCGACGACCTTGATGACCGCGAGATAGCTGCCGCTTGATTCCATGAGAGAGGTGTCCGACCCTGGAGATGGCGTTGAGTGTTTCGGGCGGTCCGCGCCCAGGGGGAACACGGTCACCGTATGACCGCATGGTCGCAGATGTCAACGGCCAGGACGTCACGCAACATCCCTTGCAGAGGCAGGGCCTCGACCCGAGGTCGAGATATCGGGTCTGCCAGACCCTCAAGCTGTCATCGAGTGTTACCGGGCTACTGGAGGCCCGTCCCGTCGGTCGAATCCGTCTGGTCGGTGGTGTCGCCGGTGCCGTCCGCCGACGAGGTGTCGGTGCCGTCGGTGGCGACGCCGGTGTCGCTTCCGGCGGCGTCCGTGCCGGCCCCCACGCCCTCGCCGAAGCCGCCCGCGGCTGGGCGCTCCGGGATGCGCAGGTCGATGTAGGTGGCGCCCGCCGAGGCCGGGTCGGCCTCCACGCGGCGCAGCGCGATCCACTGGTCGCGGGCCCGTGCGCCGTTGCCGAAGTAGGCCATCGGGGCGTCGCCGCGGAACTTCAGCTCGACGCCGTGCGGCCCCTGCTGGACCCGCTCGACGGTGGCCCGCTGCGCGGCGGTGGCGCCGGCGAGGACCCGGATCTCCTCGAGCACGGCGCGCTCGCGGATCTCGCCGCGGACGGGGACGCGGTTGGTGGCCAGCGGCGGCACGCCGGTGGCGGTGCTGCCGTCCAGCACGGTGCCGTCGGCGGCGACCGGGACGTCGCGGCCGCCCAGGACGACGGTCGCCACCGGGGTGTACTGGTGGACGATCACGTCGATCCTGTGGAGCGGGTGGGTGCGCACCTCGATGGACTTGACGATCGGGTAGGGCTTCAGCGCCGCGCGCAGGGCCGCCGCGTCGAAGTGCAGCGTGGTCATCTCGCGCGCGGCGATGGTGATCGCCCGCTCGACGCCGCGCCGGGTCTCCCCCGTGGCGCCGGTGACGTTGACCTGTTCCACCTGCGCCAGCGACGAGTCGCGCAGCCACAGCCAGCCGCCCGCGAGCAGCGCGCCGAGGACGACGACCAGCACGATCCACCGCGCCCGGGGGCGCCACCGGGGGCGGGAAGAACTCTTGGACTGCGGCAGGGCGGCGCTGGACGTAGCCATCTTCTTGGCCTTCGACACCGGGTCCTGGGTTCCTTCCAGGGTTGCGCGGGCGTCTTCGTGGGGCCGCGACACGGGACGGCCCCGGTCCCCCATTCCCGTGCGTGTCGCGTTCCGGAGCACTCGTCCACGCGGAAGCGGCACTCCGGCCACGAGTGGCGCCTGATCGTCGCTATGCGACAGCGAGGCGCCTCTCGTCGACCTTCGCACCACATTGGACCACTGCTCCCTGGCGCGACAGCCGACAGCGGCTGCCACCAAGCGAGAGAGCAGCGAACTGAGGCGGCACCGCTACATCCTGCCTCCGGGTACGTTCACGTCTGCATGAGAGCGCGTCCACTCCGCTACGCATCCCTGAGGTGCCGCCGGCTTCGGGTGTGTGCCGCGCTGTTCCCCGTGGTCGTTTGCGTGATAGCCAGTGCAGGAGTGGCTCAGGCGGCGCCCTTCTCGTGGTCGCTTGGCCCCGGCTCTGCGGATGTGGGGCTGGCGATTGCCACTGGTCCGGATGGCGATGTGTGGGTGCGAACCCCATCTCAGGTGCGTCGCTACTCGCCTGGTGGCACGCTCCGTTGGGCGGTCAATCTTCCGAGCGGTGAGGGTT
>CAZXNX010000359.1:0-3029 GCA_964642225.1 uncultured Solirubrobacteraceae bacterium
CGCGTGGGCTCCGCGGCCGCGCTGGACTTCTGGTCGCCGCGGCTGGCCGACGAGGGCCGCGACCCCTCCCGCGACGGCAACATCCTGCGCTTCACCGACCCCGAGGGGCTGCACCTGGAGCTGATCGCCGAGGACGTCCCCGACGCCCCGCTGCTCCCCGTCGCCCCCGACATCCCGGCCGCGTTCGCCATCCGCGGCTTCGCGGGCGTGCGGGCCTACACCGTGGACGCGGAGCGCAGCCGCCCCATGCTCGAGGAGGTCCTCGGCTTCACCGCCGACGAGGAGATCGCGCACCGCTTCGAGGCGCGCGGCACCGAGCGCGGCGGCTGGATCGCCTACGACGCGCCGCCCGCCGAGCGCGGGATCCCCGGCGCCGGCACCGTGCACCACGTGGCGTGGGCCACGCGGCGCGACGAGCAGGACGCCTGGCAGCAGCGCGTCTCCGAGGCCGGCCTGCGGGCCACCCCGATCATCGACCGCTACTACTTCCAGGCCGTCTACTTCCGCGAGCCGAGCGGCGTCCTCTTCGAGCTGGCCACCATGGGCCCCGGGTTCACGGTGGACGAGCCGGCCGAGACGCTGGGCGAGCACCTGGCCCTCCCGCCCTTCCTGGAGGACCGGCGCGAGGCCATCGAGGCGGTCCTCACGCCGCTCCCCTCGGTGGGCCGCTCCCGCTCCACCGCTTAGGCGCGCATCCGCTCCTGGTTATAGTTGTCCGCTCAACTACTTGGCGACAGGAGAGCACGATGATCTTGGTCACGGGAGCGACGGGCACGACGGGCGGGGCGACGGTGCAGGCACTGGCCGACGCCGGCGTGGAAGCACGGGCACTGGTCCGCGATCCGTCGAAGTTCACCGCGCCCGCCGGAATCGAGGTCGTGACGGGCTCGTTCGACGACGCCGCCTCCCTCGACGCCGCGCTGGACGGGGTCAGCCACGCGTATCTCGTGCTCCCGGCCTCGCCCGAGCAGGTCGAGCTGGAGACGGCGTTCGTGGACGCCGCCGTGCGCGCGGGCGTGGAGCATCTCGTGCTCCTGTCCGTCATCGGCGCCGACGACGAGGGCAGTGAGGCGCTGCGCTTCGGCCGCGCCCATCGCGCCGCCGAGAAGGCCGTGCGCGAGTCCGGGCTGCAGTGGACCTTCCTGCGCCCCAACGGCTTCCTGCAGAACTACCTCGGCCAGGCCGCGTCGATCGCCGGCCAGGGCGTCTTCTACTCCGCGCTGACCGCCGGCGCCGCCGTCTCCCACGTCGACGCCCGCGATATCGGCGAGGTCGCGGCCAAGACGCTGTCGGAGCCCGGCCACGCCGGCCAGGCCTACGCGCTGACGGGCCCCGAGGCCCTGACCGACGACGACATCGCCGCGCGGCTGTCCGCCGTGCTGGGCCGCACCGTCGAGCACGTCACGATCCCGCCCGAGGCGCAGCGCGAGGCGATGCTGGGCATGGGGATCCCGGAGTGGACGGTCGACGGCCTCGGCGAGCTCTACGCCTTCTACGAGACGGGAATCGCCGGCGGCGTGGCGCCGGACATCGAGCGGGTGCTCGGCCGCCCGGCCCGCAGCGTCGACGACTTCGCCGCCGACCACCGGGCCGCCTTCGGCGGCTGACACCGGATGCTTGTCGACCGATACAGTGGGGAATAGATGTCCTCGTTCTTCTCCTTCCCCAACCCCGTCAACGAGATCGCCGCGCGCGTGACCGCCGGCGGCGTCGTCCTCCTGGGCCTCGCCGCCGTCGCGGGGCAGCTGCCGTGGCTGTCGATCGTCCTGGCGGTCGGGTTCCTGCTGCGGGTGGGCTGGGGGCCGCGGTTCAGCCCGCTGGCCCTCCTCTCCACCAAGGTGATCGTGCCGCGGCTGCCGGTGGCCAAGAAGATGGTCCCGGGGCCGCCCAAGCGGTTCGCCCAGGGCGTCGGCCTCGTGTTCTCCACGTCGGCCGCGATCCTCTTCTACGCGCTGGATCTGCAGACCGCCGGCTACGTCGTCCTCGGCGCCCTCGTGGTGGCCGCGACGCTGGAGTCGGTCTTCGCGCTGTGCCTGGGCTGCCAGGCCTTCGCCGTGCTCATGCGCATCGGGGTCATCCCCGAGTCGGTGTGCGAGGAGTGCAACAACATCTGGGCGGGCCGCACCCCGCCCACCCCCGGCGCCGCCTGACGCCGACGACGAGCGCTCGCCCCGCGCCCGCGTTCGGGCGGCTTGACATATGCCGATATGGGCATACAATAGGGCCCATGGCACGAGCGGCAACCACGGCGGACGCGTTCAACGCCGTCGCCGAGCCCCGGCGCCGCGAGATCCTCGACCTGCTCGCCGGCGGCGAGCGCCCGGTCAACGATCTCGTGCGCCTGCTCGACACGACCCAGCCCCAGGTGTCCAAGCACCTGCGCGTGCTGCGCGAGGTCGGCGCCGTGGAGGTCCGTGACGTCGGCCGCGAGCGGCTGTACCGCGTCAACGGCCGCGCCCTCAAGCCGATCCACGACTGGGTGCGCACCTTCGAGCGCACCTGGGCCGAGCGCTTCGACGGACTGGACGAGGTGCTGGGCGATCTACAGCGACAGGAGGACCACGATGACCGGTAGCACGATGACGGTGACGCTCCCCACCGACGAGCAGATCCTGCTCACCCGCGAGTTCGACGCGCCCCGTCACCTGGTCTACCGGGCCTGGACCACGCCGGAGCTCATCCGGCGCTGGTGGCCGGGCCTGCGCGGTGCAATGACGGTGGTGGAGATCGACCTGCGGGTCGGGGGCGCCTGGCGCTTCGTGATGATCGCCGACGGCGGCTTCGAGGTCGCCTTCCACGGCGAATACCTGGAGGTCGTTCCGGACGAGCGGATCGTCTCCACGGAGACCTTCGAGGGCGCCCCCGCCGGCGAGCCGGCCCACATCACCACCACCTTCACCGAGCGCGACGGGCGCACGACGCTGGAGCTGCTCATGCGGCTCCCCTCCCAAGAGGTCCGCGACATGGTGCTGGCCACCGGGATGACCGACGGGGTGCACGAGCAGATGGCCATCCTGGACGAGCTGGTC
>CAZXNX010000360.1:0-3019 GCA_964642225.1 uncultured Solirubrobacteraceae bacterium
GCGTCGGCCTCGCCGATCGCGCGCACGACACCTTCGGCGACCTCAGCGGCGGGCAGCGCCAGCGCGTGCTGGTGGCCCGGGCGCTGGTGCAGGACGCGCCGGTGCTGCTGCTCGACGAGCCGTTCTCGGGCCTGGACGGCGCCAGCGCCGAGCAGCTCGAGCGCCTCCTGGCCGACCTGGCCGGCGAGGGGCGCACGCTGCTCATCGCCACCCACGACGTCGAGCAGGCCCGCACCTGGGACCTCGTCCTGTGCCTCAACCACCGCCAGATCGCCTTCGGGGAGCCTGCGTCCACGCTCACCCTGCCGGTGCTGGAGGAGACCTACGGCGCCACGCTGATGGCGCTGCCGGGCTCCGACACCCCGCTCGTCTGCCCGCCCCACCACCACGGCGACCACGACCACGACCACGAGCACTGATGTCGTCGCTGCTGCACGCCGTGACCGACCCCTGGAGCGAGCCGCTGCTGCGCCGCGCCTTCCTGGAAGTCGCGCTGCTCGGCATCGCCGGTGGCGCGGTCGGCTGCTGGGTCATCCTCTACCGCCTCTCCTACGCGGCCGAGTCGCTCGCCCATTCGCTGTTGCCCGGGCTCGTCGTGGCGGCGCTGCTCGGCGTGCCGCTGCTGCTCGGCGGGGCCGCCGGCATCCTCGTCGCCGCGGGCGCCATCGCGCTGGCCGCGCGCACTCCGGTGCTGGAGCGCGACACCGCGGTCGCAGTCGTGGTGACCACGCTGTTCGGCCTCGGGGCGCTGCTGGCCCTCAGCGCCGACAGCCCGCCCGGGCTGGACGGCCTGCTCTTCGGCGACGTCCTCGGGGTCAGCGACGGCGACCTGTGGCTCTCTGGGGGCCTCGTCGTCGGCCTCGGCGTGGTGCTGGGTCTGGGCCATCACCGGCTGCTGGCGGTGGGCCTGGACCGGCTCAGCGCGCCCGCCCTGGGCCTCACGCCGTGGCTTGCGGACCTCGGGGTGCTCGTCGCCCTGGCCGCCACGCTGCTGGTCGCCGTGCAGGGGCTGGGCAACCTGCTCGTCGTGGCGCTGCTCGTCGCGCCCGCCCTCAGCGCCGGGCGCCTGACCCGCCGGATGGGCCCGATGATCGCCGTCAGCGCCACGATCGCCGTGCTCGGCGGCTGGGGTGGCCTGTACCTCAGCTACCACGCAGGCATCGCGGCCGGGGCGAGCGTGGCCGGCGTCCTGTGCGCGATCGCGCTGGTCAGTGTCGCGGTGGGACCGGGCCGTCGGGGCCCGCGCACTCGGCGCACGCGCCGTGGAGCACGATCTCGTGCTCGGTCACCGCGAACGTCGACGCCCGCGCCAGCCGACTGATCGCCCGCTCCAGCCCGTCGTCGGAGAAGGGGACGATGCGGCCGCAGCGGTCGCACACCATGTGGTGATGGTGGTGGCCGCCGGGGCGCACGGGCTCGTAGCGGGTGATGCCCTGGCCGACGTCGATCCGGCTGACGAGCTTGAGCTCCTCGAGCTCGTCGAGGATGCGGTAGACGCTGGCCCGCGCGACGGCTCGGTCGCCTTCCTCGCGGAGCGCCTGCTCGATGTCGTAGGCGCTGAGCGCGCACGCCTGGGCGTCGAGGAGGTCGACCACGGCCGCCCGGGCGCCGCCGCGGCGGAAGCCGGCCTCGGACAGCACGGCCGCCGCATGGGCGGCCCAGGTGCCGGTCGCGGTGGTGGTCGAGGCCATCAGCTCATGCTACGCGCTGCACGACGGGCTGCCGCGGAAGGAAGCCGCGATCCGGCGACGAACGCCGCATCGATGCGCAACCACCGTCTTCATGCCGCGCTGTCCACCTTCGCCGAGGAGGCCGCCTGGCAGCTGGCCGCCGACAACTCAGGCGGCGAGGAACTGGCCTTCGAGCTGCGCGAGGCGCCGAACTCCTCGCCCCACGCCGCGCCGCTCTACTGCTACCGCCCGCTCACCGGCGCCTTCATCGCCGAGCACCACGCGACGCTCGTGCTGCTGCCCTCCCATCTTCCGGCCGTCCACGCCCTCGCCGCCGTCGGCGGGGTCGACGACTACCTGCTCGCCTGTGGCACCGACACGGCGGGCACCGACGCCCGCCTCTACCCCCAGGTCGCCCTGCGCGTGTTCCTGCAGCGCGCTTTCGAGGACGCCAGCGAGTTCGTGCTCACCCCCGAGCGGTTCGAGCGCGCCTACGGCGAGCTGGAGTCGTGCCTGTACGAGGGGCGCAACGAGATCCGCGTCGTCGTGCCCGTCCTGGGGATGAAGATCCACTCCGAGGAGATCGACCTGGGCGACGGCGTCACCCTCGTGCGCGGCGAGTCCGTGCCCGACGCCCCCAGCGAGGCGGTGTGGCACGCCACCGACCCGGACGAGGCCAACGTCCTGGCCGTCGTCACGCTCGACGCCGCAACCGGCGAGACGGCCGCCCTGACCCAGGCCCGGCTGCGCCTGCGCCGGCTGCTCGGCGCGCTGCGCCTGTACGACGGAAGCGGCGTCGCCCTCGGCCCGGTCGGCTGGATCAAGCCCGAGCTGGGCGGCTGGCAGTCGGCCGTGCTGGGCTTCGGCGCCGGCCGGTACCGGACAACCTGCTCGATTCCGCGCGACCAGGAGGACGAGCTGCGTGCCTTCGTGTCGCTCGTGGCCCGCCGCACGCCCCGCCAGGGCGAGCTGGCCTGGGCCCTGGGCCGCTACGAGATGTCGTGCGAGCGTGTCACCCCCTTCGAGGCCCTCACCGACATCCTCCTGGCGCTTCGCGCCCTGCTCGAGCCCGAGGGACCCGAGAGCGGTCGCCTCACCGGCCGCCTGGCCGCCCTGTGCGCCGTGCGCGAGGACCGTGCCCGCCTCAGCGAGCGCGTCGCGCGCTGCATCGCCCTGGAGCGCGCGGTCATCGCCGGCGTGGCCCCGATGGACCCCGAGGTCGACGAGTCGATCGAGGAGCTCGCCGGCCACCTGCGCGCGATCCTGCGCGACGTCCTGTGCGGGCACCTGGACCCCGACCTGCGCTCCCTGGCCGACGACCTCATCCAGGAGACCCAGGCCTGGGACGC
>CAZXNX010000361.1:0-3017 GCA_964642225.1 uncultured Solirubrobacteraceae bacterium
TTGCCGACCTTCGCCGTCACGGTGACGGTGCCCGGCTTGGTGACGGTGACGCCGAGGGGCAGGCCTGCGGCCAGCGAGGACGCCTTGACGGTGGCGGCGGCGGTGACCTTCGGGGCGGGGGGGTCGGGAGTCGGGGGCGGGGTGGGGGTCGTGGTGGAGGGGGTTGTGGTGGTGCCTCCGCCTCCGCCGTTGGGCGGGACGGCGACGGTGGCGGCAGTCGAGGCGCCCAGGGAGGGGTACTTCCCGGTCGCCGAGATCACCACCGGCGGGCGGGAGAGGTTGCACGTCGACTCGGCCAGCGAGGGGAACCAGACTGGCGTGCCGGCCACCACGACGCCGCGATCGTCCTGCCAGGCCATGGAGGTCCCATCCTGGGAGATCGACACGTCGCGTGCCGCGCCCACCGCGGGCAGGAAGCAGTCGCTGCCGTCCGTCGGGGGCGGGGCGCCGAGCGAGGGGGACTTGCCCGTCGCGGAGATGACGACCGGCGGGCGGGAGAGGTTGCACGTGGACTCCGCCAGGGACGGGAACCACACCGGGGTGCCGGCCACCACCACGCCGCGATCGTCGTGCCAGGCCATCGAAGTCCCGTCCTGGGAGATCGACACGTCGCGGGCCGCGTCCACCGCAGGGAGGAAGCAGTCGCTACCGTCCGCGGGCAGTGCCCCGCCGAGGGAGGCGAAGGGGATCATCGCGATCCGCTGGGTGGCCAGGGGGCCGGTCTCGACCGCGGCGATCTTCCCGTTGGCCGACACGTCGACGCTCCCCACGTCGCCGCTGATCCCGCCGGCGTCGAACCACGGCGTGAAGGTGTTGCCGTACGGCGACCCGCTGGCCTCGTCCTGGAGGGAGACCACGGTGCCGGACACGCCGACGATGCGCCGGCCGGCCAGCGTGCCGGAGTCGACCTCGGGCACGTCGAACGGCTGGAGGTACCAGCTGGTCGAGTTCTCCGCGTAGGTGCCGAACTCGTAGACCGTCGACAGCCCGAAGCCCGAGTAGTTGGCGTAGCCGTAGACGACGACGCCGCCGTCCGGCGTCAGGTCGAGCGTCACGGGGTAGGCGTAGCTGCTGCGTCCGGTCTTGGCGGTGAGTGCGCCGTAGCCACGGACCGACCCGTCCGGGTTCCACAGCTGGGTGTCGTTGAGGGTGCCGATCTCCGACCCGTTGCGGCGCACGCCGATGATGGTGCCGTCGTCGGCCTGGGCGACTTCCCGCCACTGCCGCGGGCTGTCGGACGGCCCGGAGAGCGAGCGCTTCGTGCTCCCGTCCAGCGTCGAGACCCACACCTGGTCCCCGTCGCTGTAGGCGACCTGGGTGGCCCCGGCGCCGTCGGCGAGCCCGAGGCCGAGCGCGGCACACGCGGTGGACAGGGACACCGCCAGCTTCGAGCGCATGGGCGCGAGCGTAGTGCTCCCTCGCAGCCACGCGCATCTCCAATGGCGCGAACCCGACGATCGGGGGGTCAGGCGGCCGGTTGCTCCGAGGGAAGCGCGACGAGCTCCACGAGCCGGTCGCCCGGGCGCAGCGGCTCGGCGCGCGGGTCGTTCCACAGCAGCGACTCGCCGTCGCGCAGGACGAGGATGACCTGCCCGCGATGGTTGCCGTCCAGCGTCGTCTCCCCCGGGGCGACCGTGCGCTCGTGCAGGTCGATGCCCCGGCCGACGGACAGGAGGTCGTCGATGACCCCCACCAGGTCGGGGGCGAACGTCGCGATGGCCACCATGCGACCGGCGGCGCTCGTCGACGGCACGACCACGTCGGCCCCGCTCTGGCGCAGCAGGTGCGCGTTCTCCTCCTCGCGCAGCGTGGCGGTGATGGTGATGTCCGGGCTCAGCTCGCGGGCGGTGAGGACGGTGAGCACCGCGGTGTCGTCGCGGTCGACCGCGACGATCAGGCTGCTCGCCTCGTGGATGTCGGCCTCGCCGAGCGCACGGCGGCGGGTGGAGGAGTCCCGCACCACCGGGTGGCCGGCCCGCATGGCGGCGTCCGCCCGGGCCTCGTCGGGCTCGATGACGACGATGTGGTCGCGCGGCGTGCCGTTGCCGACGAGGGCTTCGACGGCGCTGCAGCCCTTGGCGCCGTAGCCGCAGATGATCAGGTGGTCGTGCACGTGGTGCCTCCAGCGTCGCACGCGCCAGGCCTGGCGCGTGCTGTCGGTGAGGATCTCGACGGTGGTGACGACGAGCAGGACGAGGAAGACGATGCGCAGCGGGGTGACCACGAACGCCGTGACGGCGCGGGCCAGCTCCGAGGCGGGATAGATGTCGCCGTACCCCGTGGTGGTGAGGGTGACGGTGGCGTAGTACACCGAGTCGAGCAGCGTGAGCTGGCCCGGCGTGGCGTCGTGGTAGCCCTCGCGGTCCAGGTAGGTGAACAGCGCGACCGTGAGGATGATGCAGGTGGCCGCGCCGAACCGCTCGGCCAGCAGCCGCAGCGGCGTGCGCTGCCGGCGCGGCATCAGCAGCGGCGGGGTGATGAAGCTCAGCTTGTGGCGGGCCACCGCGCGAACCTATCGCGGGGCGCGGACCCGCCGCGCCCCGCGACCGGCGCGCGTCACTTCTTCTTCTTGTTCTTCGCCCGGGTGCGGGCGCCCTTCTTGGCCGCGGCGCTGCGCTTGGCCGCGTTGCGCTTGCGGGTGGCGGCCGCCTTCTTGGCGCTGGCCTTGCGCTTGGCCTTGCGCTTGGCCGGGCCGCGCCTGGCCCGGTCCTCGAGGTCGCCGGCGACCTTGCGCAGGTCCTTGGCGATCTTCGACACCCGCTTGCTCGCCTTCTTGCCGCCCGGGGCGGCGGTCACGGCGCTGGAGGCCGTGCGGGCAACGCGCTTGCGCACGCCGCTGGCGCGGAGGCGGTTGAAGAGGTCGTCCTGCTTGCTCTTGGCCATCGGTGGCTCCTGATGGGGGACAGGTCAGCCGTCACGCTAGCTCGCCGCGCGATGTCCGGCAAACGCCGGTGTGCGTCAGGCGCCGGCGGCGTCCTGCCACGCCTGCACCTGGGCGGCCGCGCGCTCGGCCGCCC